>JANPHZ010000208.1:0-6591 GCA_031424715.1 Frankiaceae bacterium | reverse complement strand
CGTCCTCGCTGTCACCGTGCACGGCTGGGTGCAGAGCCTGCTTGCCGCCCGCACCGGTGACCGGCGGCCGCGCGCGGAGGGCCGCACCGGGCCTGATCCCCGTCGCCACCTCGACCCTTTCGGCGCCATCGCCGGGGCCATCGCGGGTTTCGGCTGGAGCAAGCCGCTCGAGGACGGACCCCGCCGCTCACGCGCGGCCCTGCTGACGGTGTTCCTGGTGCCGTCGGTGGTCAACCTGGTGCTCGGGATCGGCTGTCTGCTGGGTTTGCGGGTGCTCATCGGGGGACCGGTCCCGGTCTCCAGTCAGCTCCTGCAGTACGGCCTGCCGGTCGGCACGTACGGCGAGCGGGCGCTGCTGCTCGTCGGGCTCATGCAGCTCTACGTCGGGGCGCTCTCGCTCATCCCGCTGCCGCCCCTCGACGGTGGTCGGCTGCTGTTCGGCCTGGGACCGCGCACCCAGGGCTGGCTCAAGGCGGAATACCAGCTGGTGGAGCGCAACATCGGTCTCGTCGTCCTGCTCGCCCTGCTGCTCATCCCGCTGGGCGGGCCGACGGCGCTGCTCCCGCTGGTCCTCGACAGCGTGCTGGAGCCCGCCGTCCGGGTGCTCACCGGTGGTTGAGGTCAGCACCGCCGAGCCGGGGACAGACGGGCAGTTCGCCGTACGGCTCGACAACTTCGAGGGGCCTTTCGACCTGCTGCTCAGCCTGATCTCCAAGCACCAGCTCGACGTCACCGAGGTCGCGCTGTCGAAGGTGACCGACGACTTCATCGCGCACATCCGCGCGGCGGGCACGACCTGGGACCTGGGTCAGGCCACCGAGTTCCTCGTCGTTGCGGCCACGCTGCTCGACCTCAAGGCTGCGCGTCTGCTGCCCTCCGCGGAGGTCGAGGACGAGGAGGACCTCGCGCTGCTCGAGGCGCGCGACCTGCTCTTCGCGCGGCTGCTGCAGTACCGCGCCTACAAGCTCGCCGCCGCCCAGTTGGCGCAGATGCTGGCGGCCGAGTCGCGTCGGTTCCCGCGACAGGTCAGACTCGAACCGCAGTACGCCGGACTGCTGCCGGAGGTCCTGCTGGGGCTCGGGCCCCAGGAGTTCGCCGCGATGGCGGCTCGGGCGCTCACGCCGCGGCTCGAGCCGGTGGTCGCGATCGACCACGTGCACGGCGCCACGGTCAGCGTGCGCGAGCACACGGCGATCCTGCGCGAACGCCTGCAGCGCACCGGGGGAGGGTCGTTCCGGTCCCTGACCTCCGACTGCCAGGGGACGCTCGAGGTGGTCGCCCGCTTCCTCGGCCTGCTCGAGCTCTACCGCGAGGGGTTCGTCGCCTTCGAGCAGCTCGAGGCCCTGGGGGACCTGCACATCCGCTGGACCGGCGGCGACCAGACCGATATCGACCCCGCCCTCGACCCGGCCGCCGCGGCCGGTGCCGAGTGGGACGAGCCGACCGAGGACGAGCCGACCCAGGACAACCCCGACGAGCAGGAGCCGATGTGAGCCCCGACGAGACCGACCTGCCGCCCCTGCGCGCCGCGTTGGAAGCGGTCCTGCTGGTAACCGACGAGCCGGTGGCGGCGGTCACCCTGGCCCAGGTCGTCGAGCGCCCGACCGAGGAGGTCGAGCAGACCCTGCAGGCCCTCGCGCAGGACTACCTCGAGGGCGGCCGCGGCTTCGAGCTGCGCACGGTGGCCGGCGGCTGGCGGCTCTACACGCGGGCCGACTGCGCGCCGTACGTCGAGAGGTTCGTCCTCGACGGGCAGCAGGCGCGACTCACCCAGGCCGCACTGGAGACCCTGTCGGTCATCGCCTACCGCCAGCCGGTCAGTCGCGCCAGGGTCAGCGCCGTCCGCGGTGTCAACGTCGACGGCGTCGTACGCACCCTGCTCGCGCGCGGTCTCATCACGGAGGCAGGGACGGACGAGGAGACCGGCGGGATCCTCTACCGCACCACCCCGCTGCTGCTCGAGCGGCTGGGCCTGCAGTCGCTCGACGAGCTGCCCGATCTGGCGCCGCTGCTGCCCGATCTCGCCGACGTCGAGGCGGGCCAGGCATCCTGATGTCATGGCAACCCACGTGACAGCACCCAACGACGAGTCCGGAATCCGGCTGCAGAAGGTCATGGCCGCAGCCGGGGTGGGGTCGCGCCGGGCCTGCGAGGAGCTGATCGCCAAGGGTCGGGTGTCCGTCGACGGGGCCATCGTTCGCGAGCAGGGCATGCGGGTCGATCCCGAGGTCGCCGTCGTGCGCGTCGACGACATGCGCATCAACACGGGCACGACCCGCGCCTACCTCGCGATGAACAAGCCGCGCGGCATGGTCACGGCGATGACCGACCCGGAGGGCCGCCCCACCGTCGGCGACCTGGTCGAGCAGCGCACCGACCGGGTCTTCCACGTCGGGCGGCTCGACGCCGACTCCGAGGGGCTGTTGCTGCTGACCAACGACGGCGAGCTGAGCCACCGGCTGACGCACCCGAGTTACGAGATCCCCAAGACCTACCTGGCCGAGGTGCTCGGTCCCGTCGCGCGCGATGTCGGCAAGCGGCTCAAGGCCGGCGTCGAGCTGGCGGACGGGTTCGCCAAGGTCGACGGCTTCCGGCTCACCGGCTCCTCGGGCAACCGGGTCATGATGGAGGTCGTCCTGCACGACGGCCGCAAGCACATCGTCCGGCGACTGCTCGAAGAGGTGGGGCACCCCGTACAGCGCCTGGTACGCACCCAGATCGGGCCGATCCACCTCGGTGACCAGCGCGCCGGCAAGATCCGCAACCTGACCGCGCAGGAGCTGTCGGCCCTGTTCGCCGCGGTGGGGATGTAGTGGCGGTCCGCGCCGTACGCGGTGCCACCCAGGTGGACGCCGACGACCGCGACGAGATCCTCACCGCCACGAGCGAACTGCTCGCGGAGGTGCTGTCCCGCAACGCGATCGTCAGCGACGACCTCATCAGTGTGGTCTTCACCGCGACGCCCGACCTGCACGCGGAGTTCCCGGCCTACGCCGCCCGCCAGATGGGCATCACCGACGTCCCGCTGCTGTGCGCCGCCGAGATCGACGTGCCCGGGGCGATGCCTCGGGTGCTACGGCTGCTGGCCCACGTCGAGACCGACCGGCCCCGCGCTGACCTGCGCCACGTCTACCTGCGGGGGGCCGCAGCGCTGCGCACGGACCTGCCCCAGTGAGCGGGTCGGTCCTGGTCGTCGGGGCCGGCCTGATCGGCACCTCCATCGGGCTGGCCCTGCGCGGCGTGCGCGAGGTCTTGCTCGCGGACACCTCCGCGGCGCACCTGGACGCTGCGGTCAGGCGCGGTGCGGGGCAGCCCTGGGACGGCGTGCGCCCCGTCGACCTGATCGTCCTGGCCACCCCGCCCGATGTCGTCGCCCGTGCGTACGACGGAGTGCGCGCCGCCTCACCGGAGGCGGTCGTCACCCACGTCGCGAGCATCCAGACCCGCGTGCTCGCGGACCTGACCGCAGCCGGCGTGGACCCGTCCCGGCTCTGCGGAGGGCATCCGGTCGCAGGTCGCGAGACGGCCGGGCCGGAGTCCGCGACCGCCGACCTGTTCGCCGGGCGGCCCTGGGTCCTCTGCCCGACGGAGGTCACCAGCGCGGAGTCGACGCGCGTGGTCAGAGAGTTAGCGCTCGAGTGCGGAGCAGATCCGGTCGTGCTGACCGCGCAGCAGCACGACGCGACGATGGCGCTGGTGAGCCACCTGCCCCACCTGGCGGCCAGCGCGACCGCCGCGCGCCTCGCCGCGGCCGGACCGGGCGCTGCGACGGTGAGCGGTCCGGGCCTGGCCGACACCACCCGCATCGCTGCGGGCGATCCCGTCCTGTGGGCGCAGATCCTGCTGGGCAACGCGAGCTTCGTGGCCCCCGTCGTACGCGCCCTCGCCGCCGACCTGGACCAGGTCGCCCAGGCACTGGAGCAGGGCAGCCGCGAGGCCGTGCTCGACCTGCTGGCGCGGGGCAACGCCGGTCGCGCACTGGTGCCGGTCAAGCGTGGAGGGCACGACGGCGACTTCACCCGCGTGTCGGTCTCCGTGCCGGATGCGCCGGGACAGCTCGCGGGGGTCTTCGCCTGCGCGGCGCAGGCCGAGGTCAACATCGAGGACGTCCGCGTCGAGCACCTGCCCGGCCGACCCCGTGGGCTGCTCGAGCTGTCGGTCCACGAGCGGGAGCGCGCTCGCCTGTACGACGCGCTGATGGCCGCGGGCTTCACCGTCCTGCCGCAGGACTGAGGGGCCGCACCCCGCGCGACTAGGATGAGCGGTTGGCGCGAGGGTCGCGCCAGCACCAGCGACCGCAGGGAGCCCAGCGTGACCACGCCGCTGCCCCCGCGCGTCATCGCGCTGGACGGACCCTCCGGATCGGGCAAGAGCACAGTCGCTCGCGCCGTGGCCACCCGCCTGGGCTGGCGCTACCTCGACACCGGCGCGACCTACCGGGCCGCGGCCCTGGCGGTGTTGCGCGCCGGCGTCGACCTGGACGACGCGGTCGCCGTCGCGGCGGTGGTCAGCGGCGCCCGGATCGAGGTCGGCACCGACCCGGCCCAGCCCTCGGTCACCCTCGACGGGGAAGCGGTGGACGCCGAGATCCGCGGCGCGGCGGTGACGGCGGCGGTGAGCGCGGTGAGTGCCGTGCCGCAGGTGCGCAGCCGGCTCGTGACGCTGCAGCGCGAGGTGGCCGCGGGCGACGCGGACATCGAGGGCCGCGACATCGGCACCGTGGTCTTTCCGGATGCGCCGGTGAAGGTCTTCCTCGACGCCGACGTCACGGTGCGGGCGCAGCGGCGCGCCGGTGACGCCGACACCGGAGTCGACGCGGGCGCGGGGCCGGTCGTCGAGGCCGTCGCCGCCGACCTCACCCGCCGGGATCGCTTGGACAGCAGCCGAACGGTGAGCCCGCTCGCCGCCGCGGAGGACGCCGTCCACCTCGACTCTTCCTCCTTGACTGCTGACGAGGTGGTCGCGCGGGTTCTCGAGCTGGCTCGGGCCGCCGGTTTCGAGCCGACCGCGTGAGCGCCACCCAGACCTGGCTGGTCGCCGCCTGCCGTGGGGTCGGCGGCACGTTGGCCCGGTCGATCTTCCAGATCCGCATCGTCGGGGCGCAGCACGTACCGACGGGCGGGGCGGTGCTGCTCGCCGGTAACCACAGCGGCTTCGCCGACGGGCCGCTCGTCTTCCTGCTGTCCCCGCGACCTGCTGCCCTGCTGGCGAAGGCGGAGATCTTCATCAACCCGTTCGCGCCGCTCTTTCGAGCCCTGGGTCAGATCCCCGTCCACCGTGGGACTCCCGACCGCTCGGCCCTGAAGGCGGCACTGGCCGAGCTCGCCGCCGGCCGCGCTCTCGGAGTGTTCCCCGAGGGCACCCGGGGCGGCGGCGCCTTCGACGAGATCACCGACGGGCTCGCCTACTTGGCCTTGCGCAGCGGCGCCCCCGTCGTACCGCTGGCCGTCCTGGGTACGGCGCAGGCCTGGCCGCACGGCAACCGACCGCCGCGGTGGCGCGCGCCGGTCACCCTCGTTTACGGCCCTCCACTCCGCCTCGACGTGACCGGTGACGTGCGCTCGCGCCGTACCGTCGCTGCAGCTGCCGAGCAGCTGCGGCAGGGGCTGGTCGACCATCTTCAGCGCGCTATCCGGGAGACCGCATGACCGACCAGACACCTGAGCCCGAGCTCAACAGCGACGGGCCTACCACCCCCCAGCCGGTGCTGGCGGTGGTCGGTCGTCCCAACGTCGGCAAGTCGACGCTGGTCAACCGCATCCTCGGCCGCCGCGAAGCGGTCGTCGAGGACATCCCGGGGGTGACCCGCGACCGGGTCACCTACGACGCCCAGTGGCGCGGCCGGACCTTCACCGTGGTGGACACCGGCGGCTGGGATCCCGACGCCGACGGCCTGGCCGCGCAGGTCAGCGCGCAGGCCGAGGTGGCCGTGTCGGTTGCGGACGCCGTGCTGTTCGTCGTCGACACCACGGTCGGCGCGACCGACGCCGACGAGGCCGTCGTCAAGGTGCTGCGGCGCGCCAAGAAGCCCGTGATCCTGGCGGCCAACAAGGTCGACGACGAGCGCACCGAGTCGGACGCCTCGATGCTCTGGTCGCTCGGGTTGGGCGAGCCGATCGTCGTCAGCGCCCTGCACGGCCGCGGCAGTGGAGACCTGCTCGACAAGATCCTCGAGGCTCTGCCCGAGACGCCCGCCGAGGTCTTCGACGCCGAGGCCGGTCCGCGCCGCGTCGCCCTGCTCGGCCGGCCCAACGTCGGTAAGTCCTCCTTGCTCAACCGGCTGCTGGGGGAGGAGCGGGTGCTCGTCGACAGCGTCGCGGGCACCACGCGCGACCCGGTCGACTCGCTGGTCGAGGTCGGCGGCGAGACCTGGCGCTTCGTCGACACGGCCGGGCTGCGCAAGCGGGTCTCGCACGCGTCCGGCGCGGAGTACTACTCGTCCCTGCGCACCCAGGCAGCGCTCGACAGCGCCGAGGTCGCGATCGTGCTGCTGGACGCCGGGGAGGTCCTCAGCGAGCAGGACCAGCGGGTGATCGGCATGGTCGTCGAGGCCGGGCGCGCACTCGTGCTCGCCTTCAACAAGTGGGACCT
>JANPHZ010000207.1:0-1724 GCA_031424715.1 Frankiaceae bacterium | reverse complement strand
CTGCCAGAGCGAAGGCAGTGCCTAGTCGAGCAGGCCGGCGGCCCGCAGGATCGGTGCGAGCTCGACCGCCGCGGCCGGGATCGCCGCGCCGGCGGGCCGGTGGGTGGCCAGCGTTCGGGCGACCAGGGTGGCGACGTCCGGCGCAGCCTGCGCGGCCTTGGCGACGACCCGCCAACCGCGTGCCCACATCTCGGCGTCATCCGCCGCGACGGCAACGGCAGCCACCGCGGTGAGCACGGCGAAGGCCCGGTCGCTGCGCTCGGGCAGCTCAAAGGCGTCCGGGTCCGCGAGCACCGCATCGGGGTCGGGCAGGTCGAGGTTGGCCAGCCACTCGAGAAACTCGATGGCCGCGCCGTCACCGATTGCCCCGACCACCAGCGCCGCCCGGGCGTCCTCACTGGCTCGCGCCGCCTCGCACGCCGCGAGCAGCGTCGCGACCGCCTCCCAGGAACGGGGGCTCGGCCAGCCGCGACCGCTCTCGATCCCACGCGGCAGGTCGCTCACCAGCGCCGGGCGCACCTGCAGGAACGCGCCCACGGCGGCCCGCGCCGCCAGCACCTGCGTCGAGCTCGGCCGGGCGTCGAACGTCGGCAGCGGCGCCTTGTCGAAGCCGACGGCCAGTCCCTGCGCGATCGCCTTGGCGTCGACCGGCCAGTCCAGGTGCACCAGCCGGTTGGCCAGCGGCGGCGCCAGCTCCCAGCCGTCGGCGGCCTCGTCGGGTGGGTTCGCGGCTGCCACCACCCGGATCCCGGGTGGCAGCTGGGTGTCGCCGACGACCCGCTCGAGAACAACGCGAAGCATCGCAGCCTGTACGGCGGGAGGTGACGTCGTCAGCTCATCGAGGAACAGCAAGCCCTCTGGGACTCCCTGGAGGCGCTGCGCCCACAGCGGCGGGGCCAGGTGCACGGAGCCGTTGACGACGAAGGGCAACCCGGCGAAGTCGCTCGGCTCACGGATCGATCCGATGACGACCTCATAGGGCCACCCGAGGCTCTCCGCGAGGGCGACGACCGCGGAGGTCTTGCCCGACCCCGGACTGCCCCACAACAGCACCGGGACCCCAGCAGACACCGCCACCGACAACGCCTCAAGAGCCACCGAGCTGCGCACGTCACCCCCGGATCGCTAGAAGGGCGTGATGGTACGTCCGCTGCGTGCTTTCTGAGGTCGGCGCCCAGGAATGGGCAGCGAGCGAAGCAGCCGCTCGCGGGAGACCGCAGCGGGATACCCAAGTTGCGCCCACGACTGGACGCAGTCTGCGACAGCGTCGGACAGCTGCCGCGCGTGGGCGGGCCCGAGGGCCCCGCTCGCTGCTGCCTCAGCCGCGCACAGCAGCCCGAGGTAGAGCCGCAGCCGGTCCGGCAGGTGCAGGACCCGCTCGCTCGCGCGGGCGTTCGCCAGCAGCGCGGCCAGGGCGACCTGCTGCGGGCTGTGGTGATCCAGCGAGCGCTGGCGCCCCTCCACCAGCGCCATGAACCGGCCGTAGGTGCTCGCTTCGCCCTGCACGAACTCCTGGTGCTCGATCGCCGTGATGTCGGCCGGGACCATGTTGCCGATCCACATCAGGAAGGGATCCTGGCCGAGGTTCGCGTACCGCCATCGGGTGCGCTCCCAGGCCGCGACGAACTGCAGGCAGGGCACCTCGTCGGTCAGCGCGTCGAGAACCTTCGCAGCCTCGCTGTGGTGGTCGACAGCCACCAGGTCCAAGCCCTGTACGACGAGTT
>JANPHZ010000206.1:0-1780 GCA_031424715.1 Frankiaceae bacterium | reverse complement strand
GCAGGGCGTTAGGTTCGGCGGACGGCCGAGCTGTCGCCGTACGACGCCACAGGGGGAGCCCATGAGCAAGGCCAGCGACACCGCCGACCGACTCGGCAAGGCCTACGCGTTCGAGGGTCCCGCGCTCGAGCTCGGCGCCGTCGTCCTCGAGGACACCGCCTATCCGGAGGCGCGCATCCGGATGCCCCTGTCGATGCTCAACCGGCACGGCCTGGTCGCCGGCGCGACCGGCACCGGCAAGACCAAGACGCTGCAGCTGATCGCCGAGCAGCTCTCGGCGGCCGGCGTCCCGGTCTTCCTCGCAGACATCAAGGGTGACGTGTCCGGGATGGCCGCGGCCGGCGCGCCCAGCGAGCGGATCACCCAGCGGGCCAAGGACACCGGCACCGACTGGCAGCCGGAGGCCTTCCCGGCCGAGTTCCTCGCTCTGGGCGGTCTCGGCGACGGCATTCCGGTCCGCGCGACGATGACCTCCTTCGGCCCGGTGTTGCTCAGCAAGGTTCTCGGCCTGAACGACACGCAGGAGTCGAGCCTGGGTCTGGTCTTCCACTTCGCAGACAAGGCGGGGCTGCCGCTGCTCGACCTCAAGGACCTGCGGGCGGTCATCAACCACCTCGTCAGCGACGAGGGCAAGGATGACCTGAAGGAGCTCGGTGGCCTGTCCTCGGCGACCGCGGGGGTGATCCTGCGCGAACTGATCGGGCTGTCCGACCAGGGTGGCGACGTGTTCTTCGGGGAGCCGGAGTTCGACACTGCCGACCTGATGCGCACGACCCCCGACGGCAAGGGGCTGCTGTCGATCATGGGTCTGACCGCCGTCCAGGACAAGCCCAAGCTCTTCTCCACCTTCCTCATGTGGATGCTCGCCGACCTCTTCCACGACTTGCCCGAGGTCGGAGACGTCGATAAGCCCAAGCTGGTGTTTTTCTTCGACGAGGCCCACCTGCTCTTCGACGACGCGAGCGAGGCCTTCCTCGACGCGATCGCCCGCACCGTCCGGCTGATCCGGTCCAAGGGCGTGGGGGTTTTCTTCGTCACGCAGACCCCCAAGGACGTGCCCAGCGAGGTGCTCGCGCAGCTGGGCAACCGGGTCCAGCACGCGCTGCGCGCCTTCACCCCCGACGACGCCAAGGCCCTGAAGGCGACGGTCAGCACCTTCCCCAAGAGCGACGACTACGACCTGGGCGAGCTGCTGACCCAGCTCGGGATCGGCGAGGCCGTCGTCACGATCCTGAGTGAGAAGGGAGCGCCGACACCGATCGCCTGGACCCGGCTGCGCCCCCCGGAGTCGCTGATGGCCCAGCTCGACCCGGCGGTCCAGAAGCAGATGGTGGCGTCGTCCCCGCTGCTCGCGGAGTACGGCCAGACGGTCGACCGCGACTCGGCGTACGAGAAGCTGCTCGCCAAGGTCGCGCCGGAGCCGGAGGAGTCGGCCGACCAGCCGGAGGAGGCAGCCGAGCCGCGCGAGGAGAAGGGGCACAAGGGTGAGGTCGCCGCCGGCGTCGGCGGCGCGATCGCCGGGGCTCTGGGTTCGAGCGTGTTCAAGTCGTTCGCCCGCTCGGCCGCCAGCGCGGCGGGCCGCGAGATCAGCCGCTCGCTGTTCGGGACGTCACCCAAGCGGCGCCGGCGCAAGTCCTCGCTGTGGTGAGTCCGCTACCTGGTCGAAACACGCAAGCCTCCCGACGGTAACGACCCCTCCCTACCGTCAGGGCACGGCACCAGGGAGGAACCATGGCGATCCAGGCACTCGAGTACGTCGACCCTTCCGACGACGGTCTCG
>JANPHZ010000205.1:0-8298 GCA_031424715.1 Frankiaceae bacterium | reverse complement strand
CCGGCCTTCGCGTGCTGCGCTGTACGCAGGTTCTCCAAGGCAGTGGCGCTCTTGACCATCCCGACGTTCTGGAAGGTGCGCCCGAAGCCCATCTGCGCCTTGACGTGCGGAGGCGTGCGGGTGACGTCCTGCCCGCGGTAGCGGACCGAGCCGCCGTCGGCCTTGTAGAAGCCGGTGATGCAGTTGAAGGCCGTGGTCTTGCCGGCCCCGTTGGGTCCGATCAGGCCGACGATCTCGAACTCGTTGACCTCCAGCGTGAGGTCCTGCAGCGCCTGCAGGCCGCCGAACCGGATGGACAGGTCGCGCACCTCAAGCACGGACACTGGAGCCCTCCACACTGGCCGGGCCGGCCTCGCTGTCGTCGTGCAGGGAGAACGGCTTGCCCGACAACCATCGGGTGATCGGGCGCACCTGTTGGGCGATGCCGCCGGGGTTGAGCACGATCGTGAGGAGCAACCCGAGCGCACCGATGAAGGCGACGATCGAGTCCTGGATGTTGTTCTGCGCCGTCTGGTTGCCGAAGGCCAGGGCCTCGACGAGGAACTTCTCGACGCTGTGTAGCCAGGTCTCCTCGAGCAGGAAGCCCAGGCTGGCGAACAGCGCCGCACCCAGGACCACCCCCAGCCGGGACCCCAGCCCACCGACGACCGTCATGAGCACGAAGGTCAGCGCCAGGTTGAAGCCGAGCCCGGACGCGGTCACGATGCCGATCCGATAGGCCAGGAGCGCCCCGGCGATGCCGGCGAGCGTGCCCGAGAGCACGAAGGCCAGCAGCTTGAAGGCGGTGACGTTGATGCCGAAGGCCTCGGCGACCCGCTCGTTCTCCTTCAGGGCCAGCAGGGCCCGACCGGCCTTGGACTTGAGCAGCCGGTAGTCGAGGTAGAGCGCGAAGAGCAGGAAGGCCAGGCAGAAGTAGAAGAAGTTGCGGTCGTCGAAGAGGAACTCCGGCCGGTCGGTGGGCTGGCCGGCGCCGGCGTTGGTGAGGAACTCCACCTCGAAGAGCGACTCCTCCAACGTCAGCCCGAACACGAGCGTGATCAGCGCGAGGTAGAGCCCGGTGATGCGCAGCGCGACGACGCCCATCAGCAGGGCGAAGACCGCACCGGACAGGGCGGCGATGACGAACGTCAGGGCGAACGGCACGTCGCGCTCAGTGAGCGAATACGCCGCGGCGAACGCGCCGATCCCGAAGAAGCCGTTGTGGCCCAGGGAGAGCTGCCCGGTGTAGCCGATGAGGATGTTGAGGCTGAGGCCGACGATCGCGTAGATGCAGGCGTCCGCGGCGATCGGCGCCGCCGCCTGGTCACTGGGAATCCGGTAGAGGAACCAGTAGGCGAACGGCAGCAGCACGAGGATGCGCGGCACCCAGCGGATCGGGCCGAAGTCGCGCTGCGCGCGGGCCCGCTTGGCACGCTTGCCCGTGGTCTCCAACGCGACCGTGGGCGTGGCCTCCTGCACGGCCATCAGGTCTCCTTCCCGAGCAGCCCGGCCGGGCGCACGAGCAGGACGGTGAGCAGGGCGATGAACAAGATGACCTTGCCGGAGCCGGGGATGATGTCCTTGGGGATGTTGGTCGCGGCCATGGCCTCGATGATCCCGATGACGACGCCGCCGACGAACGCGCCGGGCAGGGCCGTGATCCCGCCGAACACCGCTGCGGTGAAGGCGGGGACGAGGGCCAGGGTAGTCAGCAGCCCGGGCGCGATGACCCCGTTGGTGCCCGAGAGCAGGATGCCGGCAATGGCGCCCAGCAGCCCGGCCAGGGCCCAGGTGAAGGCCGACGTGCGCTCGACCGAGATGCCGACCAGCCGGGTGGCGGTGGGCTCCTGGGACACCGCGATGATCGCCGTACCGGTCCGGCTGCGGCTGAAGAACAGCGCGGACGCCGCCGCCAGCCCCGCGAGGACCAAGACGATCAGGCCGCCGAGGTTAGTGATCCGCAGGCCCCCATTGGTGTAGAGATCTCCGGTCACCGCCTGCGTGGCGCTGCGGGGCCCGGGGCCGGACAGGAACCCCTCGATGGAGAACAGCAGCAGGAACACCCCCGCCGTGGCCACGACGACGGTGACCTTCGGTGCGTTGAACAGCGGCCTGATCACCAGCCGTTCGATGACCAGACCGAGCAGGACCCCGGTGACCAGACCGAACAGGATCGCCGCCCAGACCGGCATGTTGGGCAGGAAGCCGCTGCCCTGGTCGGCGAAAGCAGTCATGAACGCCGCGAACGCGCCCATCTCCGCCTGCGCGAAGTTGAAGATACGCCCGCTCTTGTAGAGCAGCACCAGGCCCAGTCCGAGCAGGCCGTAGACGCAGCCCTGCACAAATCCGGAAACCACTGGCACGACGACGTCGATCGCCGTCAGATCCATGGGACTCCTGTCAAGAGGTGCGCTCGGTCACTTCGTGTAGTTGGCGATCGTCTTGATCACGCCGGTGGTGCCGCTGCAGGTGATCTTGTTGAGATAGGCACCGGTACCGCCGAAGCGTGAGCCACCGTTGTACACCGCCGGGTTCAGCACGCCACCAGGGGATCCCCCTGCAGCCAGCGCGGCGGTGAAGCTCTCGCGACTGAGCGGCCCCTTGACCAGGCTGAACGCCTGCTCCAGCCCCTGCATCCCGCCCCAGATCCCGGCCTCGATGTCATCGGTGAAGGTCGGGGTGTCCTTGGCGCTCTTGCGCGCGAGGTCCTGCGACTGGGCCTTGTCCGGCGTCGGGTGCAGGTAGAAGCCGCGGTAGCCGGAGGCCCCGCCACGGCAGGCGAGGTCGGCGACCGACTGGATGCCGAAGGACGGGCCGGGGCCGGTGTAGACCGGCGTCGAGTAGGCGTTGACGCACTGGCCGAAGAACAGCGGCTGACCGAGGAAGTAGACGGTCTCGTAGCCGCCGGCCCGCAGCTGGTTGCCGACCGTCACGCAGTTGTTGGGCGCCTTCTCGGTGAGGAACACGTCCTTCTCCGGGTCGAAGGCTCCCGCGCTGCCCTTGGCTCCGGCCTTCTTCAGCTCGGCCACGATCGACTCGCGGGCGTCGGCGAAGTTGGGCGTGCCAGTGATGACGACGGCCCACTTCTTGTCGAGGTAGCCGTTCTCCTTGGCCGCGCGGATCACCAGCGGCGACTGCTGCTTGTAGGTCAGCGAGGTCGCGAAGTAGTTGTTGAGCGAGCCCAGCCCGGTCTCGGTGACGCCGGAGGACAGGTAGGGCACGTTGCCGCGACGGAGCACCTGGCTCTGGCCGCAGGCCTGGATCTGGTCGGTGCCGGCGCCGCCGATGATCAGGAAGGCGCGGTTGGCCGCGGAGTTGCAGGCGCGCAGCGCGTCCTGGGCGTTGTACTTGTCGTCCACGGCCTCAGCGATGACCTTGAAACCACCGAGCACGAGGCGCGGGCCTCCGCCGGGGCCGCTCTTCTCCCAGTACTTCGGGCCGCCGGAGCGGAAGCTCTCCTGCGGCACGCCGGCGCCCGTGAGCGGGCCGTGCAGCACGATGCGGATGGTCTTGTTCTTGAAGTCGATGCCGGTCGTGGTGCCCTGACCCTCGACTGGCGCAGCAGCGGAACCGCCGCCGGTCGTGCCGCCGCTCGTGCCGGTGCCCGAGCCCGTGGTCCCACCGGTCGTGCCCGTGCCCGAGCCGGTCGTGCCGCCGGTCGTGCCCGTGCCGGTGGTCCCGCCGGTCGTGCCCGTGCCGGTGGTCCCGCCGGTCACGCCACCGCCCAGGCTGGGGTCGGTGGTCGTGCCACCGGCCCCGAGCCCGGCGTCGGTTCCACCGACACCGACGCCGCCTCCGCCGCCGCCAGCGACGCCGCCACCGGCCTCGAGCTGCTGCTTGACCTCGGGCTTGAGACCGCAGGCCGAGGTGGCCAGGGCGCCGGCGAGGATCGCGACGATGACGCCGCGGCGTCGCTGCAAGGTGTGCTGAACGGACATCGGAGCTCCAGGGTCAGTGCGTCGTCGAGCGGGTCAGGGTGGGACGTCGAACGCAGATCAGGTCAGGACAGCGGGCTGGCGCTGAGCCGGGGCAGGGCCAGGCCCCGCCGGCGACCGTCCAGGGCCCGGGTGAGTCGGCTGGGCTTGGCGGTCGTGGTGGCGACCCGGGAGTCGCCGAGGATGAGCCCGAGCAGGGCGAGCAGCCCTGCCAGGAGCAGGCCGGCGACCCAGAACTGCGTCGTCGGGCGCAGCATCTCGATCGTCGCCGGGCCGGCGGCAACGGCCGGCGTCGTCGCCGGGGCGGCGGGGGCAAGCCCGGGGGCTGGGGCGGGGGCGGCCTCGGGGATGACCGGCGAGCTCACCGTGCCGAAGCTGGTGTCGGCCGGCGGCGGGACGAAGGTGCCCACGCTGCCGAAGCCGGCGCCGTCCGTCGTACCCGTGCTCGGAGGCTCCGGGACGGTCACCGGCGGCGCGACGTCCAGCTCAGGGCTGGGCGTGTAGACCAGGTCGAGCTTGGCCTTCTCCGGCCCGGCGAAGACCTGCTGGAACGGAGTCGTGCGGGCGCCGGAGGCGGAGGTCAGCGCGACGCCGTCGTTGTCGCCGTCGACCCAGCCCGCCGCCAGCTTGGTGACGTCGAAGACGTAGGCCTTGCCGTCCGCGCTCGCCTTACCCGGCGCGCTGAAGGCGTCGCACTTGCGCGTGGGGGCGTCCTGGAAGTTGTTGCCGTCATCGCCGTTGAAGCCCTCGGGGCCGGCCATGCAGGCGACGACCTTGGCCGGCTCGGAGGCGTAGCTGGCGTTGTTGGCGTCGTTGGGCACCAGCGGCAAGGTGAGCGTGGCCTTGGTGATCATGGAACCGGGCGTGATCTCGAGCAGGTCGTAGAGCAGGAACGAGACCTTGTTCTCCATCCCCGCCTGCGCGGCCACCGCGAGGTTGCCGGCCGCCACGCGGTCGACCGCGGTGTTGGTGACGTTCGGCGGGGCCGCCGGTGACTCGTCGGGCTTGCGGATGCCCTCGGCGTAGAAGTAGCCCGCCGAGCTGGCGGTGATCGACGTCGATTCGGCGTACGCCGGGCTGACGGCCAGAAAGGGCACGGTCGCCGTCGCCAGGGCGAGGGCTCCCAGCATCCGCAGGGGCTTGCTCACTGCTACCTCCAGGTCATGCCGTTCGGGCTACCCGACGGTGTCCGACGGGTGACATGCACGTTTCGTCACCTGTGCCGCGATTCCTGCCTGGGACGCGTGACGTCCCTCACGGAAAGCGCGGGTGTGACCTACGTAACGTACCGGGAGGTAACACCGTGCCCGCACGCGGGCGTGATCAGGCTGGCGGGGCGTCCAGCGTCCAGCCGCGGATCGGGTCGCCCGCACTGACCGGCGTCTGCGGGCCGTACGGGCGCTGCCCGATCGTGATGGCCTGCGCGTAGTAGGTCGCGTAGCGGATCGCCTCACCGATGGTGACCGCGCCACTGCGGTCCGCGTCCGCGGCGCCCTGCCCGGTGCCGAGGTCGAAGAGCAGGCCGGTCCAGACCGACAGGCCCCAGTCGGGGTACTCGTAGGACTTCTGCGCCTCGGTCGAGCTCGCCGTGAACAGCACCCGCGAGCTCGGCAGGTCGACCTGGAAGCCGCCGGCCTCGCAGCCGGCGATGTCGACCCACAGCTTGCCCTGACCGCCCCGCAGCAACGAGGCCACTTCGGTCTCGGGCAGGAAGTCGCGGTCGACCGGCCACAGCTTGACGGTGGCGCCGACCTGCTTCACATGCCCGGAGTAGTGGAAGAAGGTGAACGTGCCGGGCGTGCTGCGCGCGCGCAGCCAGGACAGGCCCTCGCGCACCGCGCTCCCGGTCACCTGAGCGTCGGTGAGCGTGCGGATGTTGCCCGGAAGCCAGCCGCGCGCTTCGAGCAGGCTGGCGATGAGCCGGACGTCGCGGGCCGAGCCAATCGTGTCCTTCGTCGGCGAGCGGTAGTCGGTCACGCCGACGAGGAAGGCGTAGCGGTCCTGCGGCGCGGCGGTCGCGGCCGGGGGTGCGTCGTACTGCGGTCCGGGGGGCGGACCAAGCGACCGGGTCAACGCGCGCGCGCGAGGCGCGGGGGCCGGGGCGGGGCCGGCCTTGGGCGCACCCGGCGAGGGCGTGATCTGCACCCGCGTCACGACCTCCTTGAAGGTCACGACCGGGGTCGGGTCCTCCCGCGACGCCTGCACGGGCGGGGCCGGCTGGATGCTGAAAGCGGCGACCAGCCCAGCGACCAGGACCAGGGCGGCGGCCCAGGCGGTGAGCTCGATCCGGCGGGCGTCCCTCATGCCGGCGCCCTCACACCGCCGCCAGGGCGGTGGTGAGGTCCTCGAGCAGGTCGTCGACCGACTCGATGCCGACCGAGAGCCGGACAAGGTCGTCCGGCACCTCCAGCTGCGAGCCCGCGACCGAGGCGTGCGTCATCCGGCCAGGGTGCTCGATGAGCGACTCCACCCCGCCGAGCGACTCACCGAGCGTGAAGACCGTCGTACGACGGCAGACCTCCAGCGCGGCGGCCTCACCACCGGCCAGCCGGAAGCTGACCATCCCGCCGAAGTCGCGCATCTGCTTGACGGCGACCTCGTGCCCGGGGTGCTCGGGCAGGCCGGGGTACAGCACCTGCGCGACCTTGTCGGACTCGGTGAGCAGCTCGACGATGCGCTGGGCGTTGCTGCAGTGCCGGTCCATCCGCACGCCGAGGGTCTTGGCGCCGCGCAGCACCAGCCAGCTGTCGAACGGCCCGGGGACCCCGCCCATGGCGTTCTGGGAGTAGGCCAGCTGCTCGCCGAGCCCGGCGTCGGCGGTCACCAGCCCGCCGCCGACGACGTCGCTGTGCCCGCCGAGGTACTTCGTCGTCGAGTGCACGACGACGTCGGCGCCGAGCGCGAGCGGCTGCTGCAGGTAGGGGCTCGCGAAGGTGTTGTCGACGACGAGCCGCGCGCCTCCCTCGTGGGCGACCTGCGCCAGCCCGGCGATGTCAGCGACGTTGAGCAACGGGTTGGTCGGGGTCTCGCACCACACGAGCACCGTCTCCGGCCGCATCGCGGCGCGGACGGCGGCGAGGTCGCCGAGCGGGACCGGCGTGAAGGCCACGCCCCAGCGGGCGAGGACCCCCGCGAAGATCCGGTAGGTGCCGCCGTAGGCGTCGTCGGGGATGACGACGTGCGCGCCGGGGCTCGCGAGGGTGCGCAGCAGGCAGTCCTCGGCGGCGAGGCCACTCGCGAAGGCCAGGCCGCGCCGGCCGCCCTCGAGCGCAGCCAGGCAGGTCTCGAGCGCGGTGCGGGTCGGGTTGCCGCTGCGGCTGTACTCATAGCCCTGGTGGACGCCGACCTCGGACTGCACGTAGGTGCTGGTCTGGTAGATCGGGACGACCACGGCGCCCGTCGTCGGATCGGGGTCCTGGCCGGCGTGGATCGCCAGGGTCTCGAAGCCGTAGCCGCCGTCAGCCCACCCGTCACTCATCGGCCTACGGTACGACGCGCTTGAAAGGCTTGCGGCCGGGCAGCGACGCTGCGCCCGCGCACCCGTGCCCGGCCGCAGCGAACGGGGCGTGCAACGCTCACGGCTCGCCCGGTTGGTCCAGGAGGTCCGTCATGCGCCGTACGCCGTTCGTGGTGCTCGCCCTGTGCTCGCTGGCGGCGCTGGGGGTCGTCCCCGCGTCCGCCGCTCCCGCCGACGGCCCGACGCCACAGGCGGAGTGCGGGCCGGGGTCGCGACCGGAGGCAGACATCCAGGGCCGCTTCCCGAAGGCGGAGTTCGACGACGGCAGCTTTGTGAAGGGCCGCTACTGCAACGCCACCCAGATCGGCCACGTCACCAGCGCCGGCGGCTTCCGGGTCGAGCGCTACGTCGACAAGACCGGCCGCGAGTGCGCCTACTACGACAGCACGCTGCTCTTCCCCGGCAACATCGCGGCGCCCAACGGCCCGGGGGTCTACGTGCTGGACATGACCGACCCGACCAAGCCGGTGCTCACCGACACGCTGACGACCCCGGCGATGCTCTCGCCGCACGAGTCGATGCGGGTCAACCAGGCCCGCGGTCTGATCGCCGCGGGCCAGGGGTCACCCGCGACCGAGCCCGGGATCGTCGACGTCTACGACCTGACCGAGGACTGCCGCACCCCGGTCCTGCGATTCAGCGCGCCGCTGGGGATCTTCGGGCACGAGAGCGCCTTCGCCCCGGACGGCAAGACCTTCTACGTCACGGGGACGGCGGCGCCGACGCTGACCGCGGTCGACCTCACCGACCCCAGCCGGCCCTCGGTGGCCTGGGTCGCGGCGGGCAAGCAGTTCCACGGCATGAACCTCTCCGATGACGGCAACACCCTCTACGCCGCGGACGCCGGCCGGGGCCGGCGCGGGCTCA
>JANPHZ010000204.1:0-6981 GCA_031424715.1 Frankiaceae bacterium | reverse complement strand
TGAAGCCGGGCTGGCGCTGCCGCGGGCAGACCTGGCCTTGTCCGGCAGCGCAGACATCGCACTGTCCGCAGGCATTGACGAAGGGCACCGTCACCCGGTCACCGACGGCCCAGCGCCGCACACCGGAGCCGAGAGACACGACGGTGCCGGCGAGCTCGTGACCGGGCACGTGCGGGAACGTCGTGATGTCGGCGTCGTGGCCCTGCCAACCGTGCCAGTCGCTGCGGCACACGCCGGTCGCTCCGACGCGTACGACGACACCGCCGGGCAGCGGCACCGGGTCGGGCACGTCGCGGACCGACAGCGGACCGGCAAAGGCGTCGTAGACGAGAGCGCGCACCGACGCATCGTCGCAGGGCCCGCCGTACAGTCCCGACGTGCCCCGACCCCGCCTGCACCTGCCCGGTCCCGCGCCCAGCTGGGACGCCCTGCGCGCCGAGCTGGAGGTGCCGGAGACCTTCCCGCCGGAGGTCCTCGCCGAGGCTGCCGCGGCGCACCCGGCGCTGCCCGAGCTCGACCTCTGCGACATCGCGTTCCTGACGATCGACCCGCCCGGCAGTGTCGACCTCGACCAGGCGATGGCGCTGGAGCAGCGCCACGGGGGCTACCGGATCCGCTACGCCATCGCCGATGTGGCGGCCTTCGTCCGGCCCGGCGGCGCGATCGACGTCGAGGCGCACCGACGGGGCGCGACCCTCTACGCCCCCGACCGGCGTACGCCGCTGCACCCGCCCGGGCTGAGCGAGGACCGCGCGAGCCTGCTGGAGGGCCAGACCCGGCCGGCGCTCGTCTGGACCCTCGACCTCGATGCGGACGGCACGCTGACGTCCACCGACGTACGCCGGGCGCTGGTGCGCAGCCGACGGCAGCTGGACTATGCGACGGTCCAGGACGACATCGACGGCGGTACGGCGACCCCGGATCTGCTGCTGCTCAAGGAGATCGGCCAGCTGCTGCAAGCTCGCGCACGCGACCGTGACGCGGTCGATCTGCCCTCGCTGGAGCAGGAGGTGGACGAGGCGGGGCAGCTCAGCTTCCGCTGCCCGCTGCCCAGTGAGGGGTGGAACGCCCAGATCAGCCTGCTCACCGGGATGGCTGCCGCCCGGCTGATGTTGGAGGGCAAGGTCGGGATCCTGCGGACCCTGCCGGTCCCCGACGAGGCCGCCGTCACCGAGCTGCGCCTGAGCGCACGGGGCCTGGGCATCGAGTGGCCCACCGACCTGCCGTACGGCGACCTGCTGAGCAGCCTCGACCCTGCCGTGCCGGCGCAGGCGGCGCTGCTGTCGGTGGCGCCGCGACTGCTGAGGGGGGCGGCCTACACCGCCTTTGACGGAGCCCTGCCCGAGCAGACCGTCCACTCCGCAGTCGGTGCGGCGTACGCCCACACGACCGCGCCGCTGCGCCGGCTCGTCGACCGCTACGTGGGGGAGACCTGCTTGGCGTTGTGCGCCGGGACCGCCGTGCCTGACTGGGTGCACGCGGCCTTGCCGGCCCTCCCGCAGGAGATGGCGGCGAGCGACCGGCGCGCCCATGCGCTCGACCGCGCGATCGTCGACCTGGCGGAAGCGCTCACTCTGGAGCACCACGTCGGCGAGGAGTTCGACGCCGTCGTGACCGACGAGCGCACGGTGCAGCTCGCCCATCCAGCGGTCCGTGGCCGGCTCGAGGCGGCGCAGCCCCCGGTCGGAGAGCAGGTCCGCGTGCGGCTGACAGCAGCAGATGTCCGTGAACGCAGGGTCGTCTTCACGCTCGCGTAGCTGTGGCGCCAGGTTTTCTGCCCGATGTCCGGTTCCCGACGGCGGTACCGGGCAGGAGTGCAGTGCGTCCGTGTACGCGGGTGCACCGCGAACCGGGAGAGGGTGCCAGACCCGTGCTGCTCCAGCGTGAGGTCACCGACGGCGTCGAGATCCTGTCGCTGCGCGGCCCGGTAGGCGACGCCGATGCTGACGCCCTCGGGGCGGCGCTCGTCGACGCCATTGCCCTGCAGCCACGGGCCGTCCTCGTGGACCTCAGCAGCAGTGATCGCCTTTCCCAGCGCGCGCTCGCCGTTCTGCACTCGGCTCGGGCCGCGGCGCCCGGCTGGCCACGGCCGGCCCTCATCGTCTGCTGCACCGAGCAGGAGCGCGACGAGGAGCTCACCCGCCTAGGCCTAGTCGTGCACGCCGACCGAGGGCAGGGCATCGCGCACGCCGACGATCGCTCGTCCTCGCCCCGACAGCGGATCCGGCTCGACCACAACACGCAGAGCCCCGGTCAGGCGCGGGCCGCCGTGGCCCTCATGGTTGCCGCGCTCCCGGGCAGCACTGACCAGCTCGGCGACGAGGTCAGCGTGGTGGTCAGCGAACTCGTCACCAACGCCGTGCGGCACGCTGAACCCCCCGTGGACCTAGAGATCGAGGTCACGCCGACCGAGGTGTTGATCGCCGTCGAGGACGGCTCACCTGGTCGCCCGGGCGCCGGTCACCCGCCGACCCACGCCGAGGGCGGTCGCGGCCTACAGATGGTCGAACTGCTCGCGAGCGAGGTGGGCGTGCGACCCCACCCGCCGGGCAAGACCGTGTGGGCTGCCGTCCGCCGGCCACCGATCCCGCCGACCTGACAGCGGTCAGGGAGCCTTGGGCAGCGGCCCCGGCGCCGTGGGAGTCGGCGTCGGCTCGCTGGAAGGCCGCGGCGGCGATGCCGTGGGCGAGGGTGCGGGGCTGGTCGGGGTGGCGGTGGGCTTGGGCGATGCAGAGGGACTCGCGCTGGGCTTGGGTGAGGTCGTCGGCTTCGGGCTGGGTGTCGAAGATGCAGCAGGTGTGGGGCGGGTCGAGCTGCGCGGGCGCTCCTTGGCCGGGCTGGGCTCGGACCGCGGCTTCTGCTCGGGCACCGGGACGAGCAGACCGGCCTGGTTGAGGTTGGCTCGCAACCGCGCCACGAGGCGGTCGGCCTCGCGAAGCACCTGGGTCAGCGCCTGCGTCGACGTGCCACCCGCGATGAGCATCGCGCGCTCGCTCTGCAGCAGGCGGATCATCTGGGACACCACGGCCGGGTCGGTGCCGGGCCTGGCCACCAGCGGCGCCAGCTCGTCGTGGAACTCCTGGGCGGCAGCGGAGATCTGGCTCACCGAGCCGCCTTCAAGAGCCAGCTGACTGAAAGCCTCGTACGACGCCAAGGCGGCGGCGTTGTCGGTCGCCGGGGTGGACGGGTCCAAGGTGTTCGACGGCGTCCCGACCCCGATCGCAAAGGCGAACACGAGGGCGGCAGCAGCGGCAAACGGCGCGGGGGTGAGCATCCGGCGGCGCGGCCTGGACGCGGGCAGGACGTCGTCGCGAAGGACGTCGTCATCGGCGATCGCGAGCGCGTCGAGGTGGCCGAGAGCGCGCGCTTCAAAGGCCCGCAGCCCGTCGTCCTGGGTGACGAGCCAGGCCGCGAGCTCGCCCTCGCCGGCCTCGGCCGCCGTTGCCGCGAGGCTCAGGTCGCGCCGCAGCGAACCGCGCAGGTCGTCGACGTCGCGCAGCAGGGCGTCCAGGTCGGCGATGCGCGGCTCGCCGAGCCCGTCGATCACCTCGAGCAGCGGGGGAGCATCGCAGACCCACAGCGGTTCGTCGGGGGTGGTGTCGGTCGGGGTCGGGAGCAGGCGCAGCACGGCGCGACGCAGCGCGCCCGGCTCCGTTCCGCTCGGCTCGTCCACGATCGCCCCTCGCTGCCCCTCGCTGTCTGCTGGCCCTGGCAGGCTCGCTGCCTGTCCAGCCTGATAACGACACTTTCGCCGCACGCGGACCAACTCCTGCCGCGTGCTGCCACCAAGTTGCACCGGTATGCACCGGTCTGGGCGGACTCCCCGGGGCAGCGTCACCGATCGGCCGCTGACAGACTGCTCGGATGGAGCAGACAGCAGCCCCCACGCAGGTCGTCGCGGTGCTCGGCGGCACCGGTGAGCAGGGCCGCGGCCTGGCCCGGCGCCTGGCCCTGGCTGGTGTCCGGGTGGTCCTGGGCTCGCGCGACGCCGCCCGCGCTCAGGCGGCTGCGGCCGAGCTGCCGGGCGACGTCAGCGGGGCCGACAACGCCGATGCAGCCCGCGCCGGTGACGTCGTCATCGTGGCCGTGCCCTGGGAGGGTCACCGCGAGCTGCTTGCCTCCCTGACCGCGGAGCTGGCTGGCAAGGTCGTCATCGACTGCGTCAACCCACTCGGCTTCGACAAGCAGGGGGCGTTCGCCCTGCCCGTCGAGGAGGGCAGCGCCGCCCAGCAGGCATCGGCCGTCCTCCCCGACAGCCGCGTGGTCGGCGCCTTCCACCACGTGAGCGCGGTGCTGCTGCTGGATGAGACCGTCGACCGAGTCGACACGGACGTGCTGGTGCTCGGCGACGACCGCGAGGCGACCGACCTGGTGCAGGAGCTCGTCGCCCGCATCCCGGGTATGCGCGGCGTCTACGCCGGGCGGTTGCGCAACGCCCACCAGGTCGAAGCCCTGACGGCCAACCTCATCTCGGTCAACCGCCGCTACAAGACCCACGCCGGCGTGCACGTGACCGGCGTGGCGTGAGGGTCGTCTCCCTCGTCCCGTCGCTCACCGAGGCCGTCGCGGCCAGCGCCCCCGGCGCCCTCGTCGGCGTGACCGACTGGTGCACCCATCCCCCTGACCTCGACGTCGTGCGGATCGGCGGGACCAAGAACCCGGACGTCGCAGCGGTCGTCGACCTCGCGCCCGACCTCGTGCTGGCCAACGAGGAGGAGAACCGCGTGGTCGACCTCGACGCCCTCCGCGAGGCCGGGCTGCGCGTCGACGTCACCCACATCCGCACCGTGCCGGAGGGGCTGGTCGAGCTGCGCCGGGTCCTGGCCGAGATCGGCGTCGAGCCCGACTGGCTGCGCGAGGCCGAGGCCGTGTGGTCGTCGTCGTACGACGGACCGCGGCGCCGCGCACTGATCCCCATCTGGCGCCGGCCGTGGATGGCGGTGGGGTCGGACACCTTCACCGGTGACCTGCTGGCCCGGCTCGGCATCGACAACGTGCTCGCGGACTCCCCGGAGCGCTACCCGCGGTTCGACCCGGAGTCGCTGCCCGCGCACGATCTCGTGGTGCTGCCGGACGAGCCCTACCTGTTCACCGCTGACGACGGCCCGGAGGCCTTTGCCGCGCCGTCGGTGCTGGTGAGTGGCCGGCACCTCACGTGGTACGGCCCTTCGCTGGTCGAGGCGCGCGCGGCCCTGCAGGAGCAGCTGGCTTAGTTGGCTTAGTGGTAGCCGTGCTCCGCTGCCGGGTAGGTGCCGGCGCGCACCTCGTCGGCGTAGGCAGTGGCCGCCTCGGTCAACGCGCCGCGCAGGTCGGCGTAGCGCTTGAGGAACTTCGGCCCGGGACCGGGCGTGAGCCCGGCCATGTCGGTCCACACCAGCACCTGCGCGTCGCAGCCGGCACCGGCCCCGATGCCGATGGTGGGGATCGAGAGCTCCTTGGTGACCCGCTCGGCGAGGTCGCTCGGCACGACCTCCAGCACGACCGCAAAGGCTCCGGCTGCCTGCAGCGCGAGGGCATCGTCGATCAGCCGATCGCCGGCCTCGCCGCGGCCCTGCACGCGATAGCCGCCCAGGGTGTTGACGCTTTGCGGGGTGAGGCCGAGGTGGCCCATCACCGGGACCCCCGACTCGACGAGCAGCTCGACCTGCGGCAGCACCCGTCGGCCCCCCTCGAGCTTGACCGCCTGCGCCCCGACCCGCAGGAAGCGCACGGCCGTCTCCAGGGCCTGTGCCGGGGAGCCCTGGTAGGAGCCGAAGGGCAGGTCGGCGACGACCAGGCTGCGGGTCGTGCCGCGCACGACGCCGCGCACCAGCGGCAGCAGGTCCTCCACGGTGACCGGCACCGTCGAGTCGTAGCCGAGGACGTTGTTGCCCGCGGAGTCTCCGACCAGCAGGGCGGGAAAGCCCGCCTCATCGAAGATCGCGGCCGTGAGCATGTCGTACGACGTGAGCATTGCCCAGCGCTCGCCGCGGTCCTTGGCGGCCTGCAGGTCGCGCACGGTGACGCGGCGCGTGGTGACGCCGCCGTACAGGGTCGGCTCGGTGGTCATGACGACTCCCTCGTTCGGTGCCTCGAAGCGCGTGGGGCGTCCCCGGGCCCCTCGATGGTGGCACCGGGGGACCGGGTTGTCGCTGTGCTTCGCGTCACGGCCCTGCTAGGGGAACGTGGTGAAGCGCAGGATGCGGTCGTCGACGGCGGCGGCCCCGGAGCGGTCGCGGTTGGTCGTGGTCAGCCACATGGCGCCGTCCCGCGGGTTCTGGCCGATGGTGCGCAGTCGGCCATAGGTGTTGGTGAACATCGCGGTCTGCGAGCTGATCGTCGTCCCGGAGAGCCGCAGTCGCCAGACCCGGCGCCCACGCAGCGCTGCCACGTAGAGGCTGTCGCCCTTGATGGCGACGCCCGACGGCGAGGCGACGTCGGTGGTCCAGGTCCAGGCCGGGTTCCGGAAGCGGGTGTCCGACGAGCGACCCTCGACCGTCGGCCAGCCGTAGTTTCCGCCGTTGACGATGACGTTGACCTCGTCGGAGGTGTTCTGGCCCAATTCGGTCGCCCACAGCGTGCGGTTGCGGTCGAACACCAGCCCCTGGACGTTGCGGTGACCGTAGGAGAAGACGGCCGTGCCGAAGGGGTTGCCCGGCGCCGGCCGGCCGTCACGGGTGACCCGCAGGATCTTGCCGCCGAGGCTCGAGGTGTCCTGCGAGCGCGAGGACACCTGCGCGTCGCCCGTGCCGGCGTACAGAAAGCCGTCCGGGCCGAACAGAATGCGACCGCCGTTGTGCGTCGAGGCGACCGGGAGGCCGGTGAGGATCGGGGTGGGTCGGGCCGCAGACCCCCTGCGGATGAAGGCGATCCGGTTGTCCGAACCGGTGGAGTAGTAGAGGTAGACCCGACCGTCCGAGGCGTACGACGGACCGACCGCGATGCCGAGCAGCCCGCCCTCGCCGTTGGGGCGCGCCTCGCTGACGGTGTAGATGCGCCGGG
>JANPHZ010000203.1:0-3472 GCA_031424715.1 Frankiaceae bacterium | reverse complement strand
TGGCGCGTCGGCCGTGCCGGTGAGATCTCTGATGTCGTCGGTGTCCAGGCCGGTGGCGCGGTGGGCGGCCCACGACGCGGTGTCCAGGGGTGCGTCGGGGTCGGTGGCGCGTTGGGCGGTGAGCACGACGTGCAGCAGCTCACCGCATTCGTCGTCGAGGTCGCCACTGACGGTCCACCCGGCGCCGCCGTGCTTGCGCGCGAGGGTGAACCCGCGGTCGCGGTGGGCCCGGTCGGCGTTGTCTTCGAGTTGCAGCGGGAGCAGGGCGTCGACGAGCAGGCCGAGCGCGCCGGGGAGCTGGCCCGGGCCGACGTGCACGGCGAGCAGGACGAACGCCCGCTCGAGCCGCTGCAGCTGGCTCTCGGGCCGGCTGGCGATCGCGCGCAGCTCAGCCATCAGCCGGCCAACGAGCGGGTGCTCGTCGGGCAGCCCACCGTGGGCCTGACCGATCAGCGACAGCGCCCCATCGACGATGACCGCGTGCAGGACCTGCTCACCGGGCTGGCCGTCGATCGTGGCGTCAGGGCGGTCCACCAGCGGGCGAAGCCGGGTCAACGCGGCGGCGATCCGGGTCGCGTCGTCCAGGGCAAGGCCGTCCGCGACCTTCTCCGCCAGCACCGCGAACCGGCCGAGCCGACGGGCCAGGCCAACCTCGCGGCGGTCCAGCCCCGACTCCTGCTGCGCCACCCACGACGCCGCCGTCGCCACGTCGTCGAGGTCGTGCAGGCCGCGCTTGTCGACATCAGCGACCCGGGCCAGCGCGACCGCCTTCAACCGGTCGAGCTCAGCCAGCAGCACCGAGCACTCCAGCAACGCCTGCGGCCCCGGCAGCTCCACCGCCGACTGCTCCCGCACCGCCTCAACAGCCTCCTGGAGCAGCCGCATCGGAGCGCTCAGCGAAGACGAGCGCGGCAGGTGCGTGACCTGACCCATGCCCACCTCCACCTCTCGAACGCCCGTTCGAAGCGTACCCGAGGTGGCGTCGCTGAGCAAGGGGCAGATGGCAGGTTTTCCCTGAAAACACTGGCTTTTTCTTGCCGCGTGGCTGGGTCCGCTGTCGTCGTAGGCGACGGTGGCCTGTTTCGCTGAGGCCAACGAGGACGGGCCACAAGCTTCGCGGACTTCTGTGGGTCCTGACCCCCACAGGTCCCCGAAGGTCGTGCTCCTGACCACCGGCCTGATCAGAGCGGAGGTCCGCCCAGCACCGCCCCGGGACCGGCGCACAGGCTGCCTTGGCGCAGCGCGGCACCCAATCGGCCCGGCAGCGGAAACGTGAGCGCGCGGCGCCCGTGCGCCCTCCGTGCGACCTCGGCCAGGTCGAGCTGCTCGGGTCCACCGACCTCCGCGGGTGCGCCCACCAGGTCGTCGACCGCCGCGACCAGGACCTCCGCGACGAAAGCCTCCGCGACCGGTTGCACGAGCGCGCCCCTCGGGGTGAAGGAGCGGTTGATGCCGGGCACCGGAGTGCAGAGCGTGGCAGCAAAGCCGTGGAACTGCGTTGCTCGTACGACGGAGGCGTCCGCGGCGGTCCGCACCAGCGCTTCGGCGGCCAGCTTGGCCCGGTAGTAGCTGTACGGCGTCCGGTCGCAGCCGACGATCGACAGGTAGACCAGCCGGGTCCCGGGGGTGCGCGCAGCGAGCAGGTTGCGGGTGCCGTCAACCTCGGTCGTGCGCGCTTTGCGTCGCGGGCTGGAGGCGAGGTGCAGCACGACGTCCACACCGTCCAGGGCGGCACGCAGCGACGACGGGTCGAGCACGTCCGCGACCACCTCGGTCGCGCCGGACACGCGGCCCGGCGTGCGGGTCATCGCGCGCACGTCATGACCCGCGGCCTGCAACGCCGGGACGAGCACCCGACCGAGCGAGCCGGTGGCTCCGGGGACCAGGACGACCGTCATGGCGAGACCCTAGGCGTGACCAGTCTCCGCCAGCCTGCAGGGGAGGCGCTGCCGCGGTGCGGTCAGAACTCGACGAGCAGGGCCCGGTGGTCGGAGACCGGCAGCGCGGGTGTCTCGACGGTGCGCACCCGCGGCAACGTCCCGTGCCCCAGGACGTGGTCGAGCTGGATCCGAGGTTCGGGCGATGGGTAGGTGGCGACCTTCGCCAGCGACGTCCACCGCGACAGCACCCGGGGAAAGGGCGGCGGCATGTTGAGGTCGCCGAGCAGCACCCGCGGTCCAGGGAGCTGCTCCAGGGCTCGGCACAGGGTGCGCAGCTGGACGCCGTTCCACACCGGGACGAACGACAGGTGCGTCGTCGCGATCGTCATCACGCCGTACGGCGTCTCCACCACGGCGGCGATGCCGACACGCGGCTCGTCCTGCAACCAGATCAGCTGCTTGGTCCCGGGCAGCAGGATCGGTGAGCGGACCTTCGCGGCGGCCAGGCGGACGGTGTGCCACGAGAGCACCGGATAGCGCGAGACCAGCCCACAGCCGTACGACGCCTCGGGCGACTCGTGGTCGTCGTCGACGGCGGCGCGCCAGTCGAAGCCGGGCGTCCCCATCAGCGCGGGAACGAAGCGCCAGTCGGCAGCGTCCAGCGAGCGGGCGACCTCGCGGGTCAGGTCGCGACCGTCGGATCGGCTCTGTCCCCGGTCGACCTCCTGCAGCCCGACGACGTCAGGGGCGAGCGAGACCACTGAGTCGTGCAGCCGATCGGCGACGACCGTCCCGTCCGACAGCGACCGGCCGTGCAGCAGGTTGAAGCTGGCGAGGCGCACCCGGCGACGCTAGCCGCGTCAGCCGCTCCGCGCCGGCACCAGTCACAGTGGGTCGGACCGCTGCGATGCGCTGACTGTCACGCCACGAGCGTCGATCTCGACCAATCTTGCGATCAGATAACAAGATAACTTGCCAGGACCTCCATCACCGACTTATCTTTGCCCGGTGGGCGCGCAGCCGATCATCGCTGGCAGCGCTCGCAAGCACGGGGTCAGTGATGAAGACATGCTCCACGCCTACGCCAACCCGATCAGGGTGTTCGAGTTGGACGAGGGTTCACGATGGTTGTCGGTGCGAATCGAGCAGCAATCATTTTCGAAGTTGGCGTCGTGGATGGCGCCGTGGCAGCAGTCATCGTCCATGCCATGAAAGCTCGCGAGAAGTTCTTGAGGTGATGTCGATGCCCCGCTCAGTGCAGGAGATCTTGGACCACGCGGACGAACTTGCGGCGCGGTTCGAGGACTACTCGCCGGCAGCCGGCGACGAACGTGATCCGGCTGCTTACCAGGCGCTGCGCGCGGCCGTGGTGTCCCGGTCCGACGCGGAGCGATCCATCCGGCGGGCTGTGGAAGAAGCTCGCGCGCACGGATACTCGTGGGCGTTCATCGGCAAGATCATCGGGACGTCTGGAGAGGCCGCCAGGCAGCGCTACGCACGCAAGCAAGGAGTGACAGGCCAGCACTGATCTCCCGCGGCGGTTAGTGCGCGGCGAGGTGCTCCAGCACCAGCGGGCTCAAGGCCTCGGGTGC
>JANPHZ010000202.1:0-1847 GCA_031424715.1 Frankiaceae bacterium | reverse complement strand
CCAGCGCGAACGACACGACCAGCAGCAGCAGCAGATCCGGCGCCGTGCCCGGCAGCGGCAGCCGGTCGATCACCGTGCCCTGCAGGAGCAGGGCAGTCAGCACGGCAGCGGCCCCGAGCAGGAAGCGGCGCAGCGTCATGGTGTCGGTCGGGGCAGCGTCGGTCGGGGCAGGGGCGCGCGCGGGCTCTCCCGCGGTCCGGCCAGGACGACCCCGACGAGGTCGAGCGAGCCGAGGTCGGCGTAGGGGGTCAACCGGCCGGTGCGGGTCAGCGCGTTGGGGTCGTTGTCGATGGCGCTGACCCGGCCCACCGGCAGGCCCGCGACGTAGGTCGTCGAGCCGCTCGTGACGACCGCATCGCCGACCTCGGCGCGGTCGTTCTGCCCGAGTAGCTGGTAGGTCAGCCCGCTCGCCCCGTCACCGGTCGCGAGCCCCAGCCGGCCGGTCCGCGCCATCCGCACCCCCACGCTGACATCGCGGTCGGTGAGCAGGACGATCACCGACGTGGTGTCGGCGACGCGCTTCGTGCGCCCCACCAGGCCCTTGCCGGTCACGACCGTCTGCCCGGGCTTGATGCCGTCGCGCGCCCCTGCGTCGATGGTCGCCGTGCGCTCGAAACCCAGCGACGACCCGAAAGCCACCACCCGGGCAGGTACGACGGACAGGTCGGCCGCGTCCTTCAGCGCGAGCAGGGAGTTCCACTCGCGGACCTGGGTGCGCAGCGCGTCGGTCTGCGCGAGCTCGGCGCGCAGGCGGTCGTTGTCGTCGCGCAACCGGCGGACCTCGTCGGTGTCGGTGCCGAGGCCCAGGGCACCGGCCGCGCCGTTGACAGCGCCGCCGATGGCCCGCTGCACGGGGCCGAGGGTGGCATCGCTCGCCCGTCGTACGACGTCGAAGGGCGAGCTGCCCGCACCGGCGCGGTAGTCGAGCGCGGTCACTGTGAACGCGGTCAGGACCGCGAGGACCACGAGCAGCCGCAGGCTCCGCGAGCCGCGCATCTCGCCTAGTGCCGCGGCTCGGAGATGAGGACCTGCTGCAGGGCCTCGAACTCCTCGACGCACTTGCCGGAGCCGATGGCGACGCTGTGCAGGGGGTTGTCGGTGATGTGCACCGGCATCCCGGTCTCGTGCTTGAGCCGTTCGTCGAGACCCTTGAGCAGCGCGCCCCCACCGGTCAGCACGATGCCGTTGTCCATGATGTCGCCGGACAGCTCGGGGGGGCACTTGTCGAGCGAGGTCTTGACCGCGTCGATGATCTGGTTGACCGGCTCCTCGAGCGCCTTGCGGATCTCCTCGGCGCTCACGACGATCGTCTTGGGCAGGCCACTGACGAGGTCGCGTCCGCGGATCTCGGCCTGCGGCTCGTCGGCGATCGGGAACGCCGACCCGATGGCCATCTTGATCTCCTCGGCCGTGCGCTCCCCGAGCATCAGGGAGTACTCCTTCTTGACGAAGGAGATGATCGCGCTGTCGAGCTCGTCGCCGCCGGTGCGGATCGACTGGCTGGTCACGATGCCGCCGAGGGAGATGACCGCGACCTCGGTGGTGCCGCCGCCGATGTCGCAGACCATGTTGCCGGTCGGCTCGTGCACCGGCAGCCCCGCGCCGATCGCCGCCGCCATGGGCTCTTCGATGATGTAGACCCGGCGTGCCCCGGCCTGGTAGCCGGCGTCCTTGACCGCGCGCTGCTCGACGCCCGTGATGCCGCTCGGCACGCAGATGACGATGCGCGGCTTGGCGAAGTGGCGGCGCTTGTGCACCTTCTGGATGAAGTAGCGCAGCATCCGCTCGGTCGTGTCGAAGTCGGCGATGACGCCGTCCTTGAGCGGCCGGATCGCGACGATGTTGCC
>JANPHZ010000201.1:0-5940 GCA_031424715.1 Frankiaceae bacterium | reverse complement strand
GACGACGACCGCGGCGCGCTGCTGACCGTGTCCGGTGTGGTGACCGAGAAGCAGGGCGACGGGCTGGTCCTCGTCGCGCTCACCGCGCGGATCGCCGACGACACCAAGGTCCTGGCGGGCGCCACCGCTCTCGTCCGCCTGCCCTGACGCACCCACGCACCCACGCCCGTCGTACGACGTCACTCGGAGGAACCCTTGACCGCGCTCACCACCTCGGACGTGTCGCTCGGCCGCCGGGCAGAGGAGGCGCTCGCGCGCTTCGACGACCACGAGAGCCTGTTCTTCGAGGGGCGGTGGTATCGCAGCCACGAGCTCGCGTCCCGCGCCCGCCGGGCAGCGCGGGGCTTCACCGAGCTGGGCGTCAAGCCGGGTGACCGGGTGGTCATCTGCATGGCCAACTGTCCCGAGGTCGGGCTGACGTACGCCGGCCTGTGGCGGGCGGGTGCCGTACCCACCCCGGTGCTGTTCCTGCTCACCGAGGAGGAGATCCGCCACGTCGTCCAGGACTCCGGGGCGGTCGCTTGTGTGACCACGCCGGAGTTCTTCCCCAAGGTGGCGGCGGCGGCCCCGGGGATGCCGATCGTCGTGGTCGGCGACGTCCCGGATGGCGCCATCGCGTGGGAGCAGCTCGAGCAGGGCGACGAGCTCGGTCTGGTCGACCGCAGCGGCGCCGACCTCGCGGCCCTGCTCTACACCGGCGGTACGACGGGACGCTCCAAGGGCGTGGCCCTCAGCCACGCCTCGATGGACGCGGCCGGAGCGGCGGCGAGCGCCGCGGCCTACACGCCGGGCCGCAACAGCATCCTGCTGCCCTTGCCGCTCGCGCACGCTTACGGGCTGCTCGTCAGCGTCGCCGGGCTGCACGCGCAGGAGCCCGGACGCTCGGTGCTGATGCGCTGGTTCGACCCGGCCGGGTGGGTCTCGCTCGTCGAGGAGCACCGGCTGCAGACCAGTGCCCTGGTGCCGTCGATGATCCAGATGGTCCTCGCGCAGCCCCTCGAGGACCACGACCTCAGCTGCTTGGAGCGGGTCAGCTCCGGCGCCGCGCCGCTCGCCCCCGAGGTGGCCGCGGAGTTCGAGCGGCGCATCCCCGGCTGCGAGATCCGCGAGGGCTACGGCTGCACCGAGACCAGCGCCCTGATCAGCACCCAGCCCAACGACGAGCGACGGATGGGTTCGGTCGGCAAGCCGGTGCCCGGCGTCGAGGTGCGGATCGAGGCCGCCGACGGGACGGTTCTCGGCGCCAACGAGGACGGCGAGATCTGCGTGCGTGGACCGGTGCTCATGACCGGCTACTGGCAGAGCCAAGAGGCCACCGACCACGCGATCCGCGACGGCTGGCTGCACACCGGCGACGTCGGGCGCTTCGACGACGACGGCTTCCTCTACGTCGTCGACCGCATCAAGGACCTCATCATCCGCGGCGGCTTCAACGTCTACCCGCGCGACGTCGAGGACGTCCTGCTCGCCCACCCGGCGGTCGCCGCGGCAGCGGTGGTGGGCAAGCCCGACACCAAGCTCGGCGAGGAGATCGTCGCGTTCGTGCAGCTGGCCGCCGGGGCGGCGACCACCTCCGAGGAGCTCATCGCCTACAGCCGGGAGCACCTCGGCGCCTACAAGTACCCCCGCGAGGTCCGCCTCGTCGACAGCATCCCGCTCACCAGCGTGATGAAGCTCGACCGCAAGGCCCTGCGCGCCCAACTGACGGACGCCTAGGTCAGATGCGCCGGATCGAGGCGGCACTGGCCGGCGCGATAGCCCTGGTGCTGCTCGCGAACGGCGCGGCGATCCGTCTGCGCGACCAGCCTGCGCCGTACGACGCCGACCGTGCCCTGGCGGAGTTCCGGGCCGACCGGGGGGATCCCGCGCCGACCGCCTCCGGCCGCCCGGACCCGAGCCCGCGGGCCTCCAGCAGCGCGGCCGCCGCCGCCACCTCCAGCGCGGCACCGACGCGACCGGGCGCGCCCGCTCCCCGGGGATCGGCGCCCGCCTCGCCGGTCGCCCCCCAGCCGGCCGGCACACCACCGCAGCCGGAGCCGGAGGCGGAACCGGGCGTCTACAGCTATGCCACGCGGGGCCATGAGGAGGTCGACGCCCTCGGGGGAGCGCGGCACGACTACCCCGCGCAGAGCACCATCACCTACCGGCGGGCCGGCTGCGGGTCGCGGGACAGCTGGCAGCCGTTGGAGGGGCGCACGAGCAGCAGCGACGTCTGTCGGAGCAGCCGCGGGCTCGAGCTGCGCCAGAGCCTGCAGCGACGTGAGTTCTTCGGCCAGTCCGAGACCCAGGAGCTCACCTGCACGGGCGTGGTCGTGGTCCCGGCGGATCCACGACCCGGCGACACGAGCGTCGGGCGGTGCCGCAGTGACGACACGAGCTTGCGCCTCACCAGCAAGGTCGTCGACACCCAGCCGCTCACCATCGGCGGCAGGTCGGTGCCCGCAGTGCACCTGCGGGTCACCGGCACGCTGACCGGGAGCACCCGCGGGACGACCCTGCGCGAGGTGTGGCTCACCGAGGGCGGGCTGCTGCTGCGGGCCATCGGCACCACGGACACCGACCGGGACACCTCGGCGGGCGTGGTGCGCTACACCGAGGACTACGAGCTGCGACTGGAGTCGCTGCAGCCGCGGCGCTGACCTACCGTCGCCGTCGTGACGACGCCGCCCGAACCCGTCCTGGCCCTCGCGCACGAGCGGGCCCGGGCCCGCGAGGCCAAGGACTTCGCGGCCAGCGACGCGCTGCGCGAGCAGATCGCGGCCCAGGGCTGGACGGTCCGCGACGGCGCGGACGGCTGGACCCTCGCGCCCGCCCCGCCCTACGCCGTGGCGCCGTCGGTGCGCGACCTGCCCGACCGCTCGCCCGAGCCGGACCGACCCGGCTGCACGGTCGCTCTCCTGGTCGAGGGCTGGCCGCAGGACGTGCGCACCTGCGTCGAGGCGCTGCTCGCACACACGCCGGACGACGTGGCCGTGCTGCTGCTCGAGAACGGCCCGACCGACGCCGGCGAGACCGTGCACGCGCTCGCGGCATCGCCGCGTGTCACCGAGCTGCACGTCGAGCGACCGGCGGGGTGGGCCGAGGCGCGGCAGGCCTTGTTGCGCTACGACACCGCGGCGGTGCACGTGCTGCTCGACCCCTCCACCGTGTGTGAGGGCGATGCCCTGACCCCGCTGCTCGCCGCCTTCGCCGACCCCACCGTGGCGGGGGCAGGCTGGCGCGGCGTCAACGTCGCCGACGGCTGGACCGAGTTCGTCGACGCCGGCCCGGGGGACGTCGAGGCGCTGCTCGGCTACCTGTTCGCCGTACGACGACAGGCAGCCCAGCAGGTGCCGCTGCCGGCGAAGGCGCGGTTCTACCGCAACGCCGACATGGAGTGGTCGTTCCTGCTCCGCGAGGCCGGGGTGGGTCGGCTGCTGGCGCTCGACCTGCCGGTGCGCCAGGACCGCCACCGCGGCTACCACGACAGCGATCCGGAGCTGCGCGACCGCGAGAGCCGCAAGACCTATGACCGGTTCCTGCAGCGGTTCCGGGGTCGCGAGGACCTGCGTCTGCGCTGAGGTCACCCGTTCGGGGGTTCAGTTCTGGGAAGACAGGCCGATCCCGATCTCATGACGGTCCTCAGCCTCCTGCGTCGGCGCCCCGCCGTGACGGGGGCCGGTCGACCGCGCGAGGCCGTGGTCCTGTCGGGAGGCGGCTCGCTCGGTGCCGCCCAGATCGGCGCTCTGCGCGCCCTGCTCGAGGCCGGCATCCGGCCTGACCTGTTCGTGGGGTGCTCGGTCGGGGCGCTGAACGCCGCGGCGATGGCCAGCGACCCGACCCTGGGTCGGCTGGACGAGCTCGAGCGGATCTGGCGCGGGCTCACGGCTCGCGACGTCTTCGGCGGGACCCGCCGCACGGTGGCGACCCACCTCGTCCGTCGGGACGACCACCTCTATGAGCCCGACGCCCTGCGTGCCCTGCTGCGCCGGGCGGTCCCGCTGCGCGACCTGTCCGAGGCCGTGGTCCCGTGCCACGTCGTGACGACCGACCTGCAGAACGGCGCCAGCTGCTGGTGGAGCTCAGGCGACCCGGTGACCGTGCTGTCGGCAAGCGCCTGCCTGCCCGCGGTGTTCCCGCCCGTCGCTCTCGGCGGCAGCCTGCACGTCGATGGCGGCGTCACCAACCCGGTGCCCGTGTCCCGCGCCCTGGACCTCGGCGCGACCCGGACCTGGGTCCTCGACGTGACCGGCGGCACCCTCGGCCGGCGGGACGCCCGGATGACGGCGCTCGACGTGCTGCTGCTGTCCTTCGCGATCAGCCGCTCGGGCCTGGACACCAAGCCCACCGACCGGCCCGGCCAGCGGGTCGCCCGGCTGCCCAAGCTCGAGACCGACCAGCACGAGCTGCGCGACTTCAGCAAGACCGCAGCCCTCATCGACCAGGGCTACAGCGCCATGCAGGACCTCGTGCGCTCCGAACTGGCCAGTATCCCCCAGCCGCGCCGCGCGAGCTGAGCTCGCTCAGCCCGCCTCGCCGAACAGCTCCTGGATCCGGCTGACGCCCTTGACCAGGTCGTCGTCGCTCAGCGCGTAGGAGAGCCGGAAGTAGCCCGGGGTCCCAAAGGCCTCACCCGGTACGACGGCGACGCCGACCTCGTCGAGCAGCAGCTCGGCGAGCTCGGCCGACGTCTGCGGCGTACGCCCGCGCAGGGTCTTGCCCAGGACCCCCTTCACCGATGGATAGCAGTAGAAGGCGCCGAACGGCTCCGGACAGGTCACGCCCGGGATGGCGTTGAGCATCTCGACCATGGTGCGCCGGCGACGGTCGAAGGCTGCCCGCATCTCCGCCACCGCCGACAAGTCGCCGGACACTGCCTCCAGGGCGGCGACCTGCGAGACGTTGGCGACGTTCGACGTCGCGTGCGACTGCAGGTTGGTGGCGCCCTTGACGACGTCCGCCGGGCCGATCAACCAGCCCACCCGCCAGCCGGTCATCGCGTAGGTCTTGGCGACGCCGTTGACGACGATGCAGGTGTCGGCCAGCTCGGGGACGGCGACCGGCATCGAGACGTGCTCGGCGTCGCCGTAGACGAGGTGCTCGTAGATCTCGTCGGCCACCACCCAGATGCCGTGTTCGACCGCCCAGCGTCCGATGGCCTCGACCTCCGCACGGGAGGCCACGGCGCCGGTGGGGTTGGACGGCGAGCACCACAGCAGCACCTTGGTGCGGGGCGTGCGGGCCGCCTCGAGCTGCTCCACCTGCACCCGGTAGCCGCTCGACTCGTCGGTGTGCACCTCGACCGGTACGCCGCCGGCAAGCCGGATCGCCTCGGGGTAGGTCGTCCAGTACGGCGCGGGGAGCAGCACCTCGTCGCCCGGGTCGCACAGCGTGGCGAAGGCCTCGTAGACCGCCTGCTTGCCGCCGTTGGTGACCAGCACCTGGCTCGCCGCGACCTGCAGCCCGCTGTCGCGCGCGGTCTTGGCGGCGATGGCCTCCTTGAGCTCGGGCAGGCCGCCGGCCGGGGTGTAGCGGTGGAAGCGGGGTTCGCGGCAGGCGGCGACGGCGGCCTCCACGATCGGGGCGGGGGTGGGGAAGTCGGGCTCGCCGGCCCCGAACCCGACCACGTCCTCCCCCGCGGCCTTCTTGGCCTTGGCCTTGGCGTCCACAGCCAGCGTGGCCGACTCGGCGATCCCGCCGATGCGGGCCGAGATCCGGCTGCGGGTGGACCTGGAGGGCAGTACGGCGTCCGTCATGGCTCCATCGTCCCAACACCGGCAACCGTCCTGCCACCGGGTGCCTTGCGGCGACTGCTCCCGTCCGGGCGTTGGCAGCGCGCCCGCGCTGCCCGTACACTCGTGGTCCTGGGGGCTCGACGCCTCTGCTCAGGCGCGCCCGCGCACCGACGGCAGGGTCTGCAGAAGCTTGCTGGAGTCCTCGGAGGGGTGTAGCTCAGTTGGC
>JANPHZ010000200.1:0-2028 GCA_031424715.1 Frankiaceae bacterium | reverse complement strand
TCGCCGTCGTACGACGCCCTGGCGACATCGTGCTGCCCAAGGGTCTGTCGGCAGCGACCTCGGCGCTCGTCGTCAAGGTGCTGCAGGCCGAGGACGGTGACCTGTCGGCGGCCGAGACCGGGGAGCGGGTGGGCATCTCCCGCGTCAGCGCCCGTCGCTACCTCGAACACCTGTGCTCGACCGGCCACGCGTCCCAGGGCCTGCGCTACGGCACCAGCGGCCGACCCGAGCACCGGTACCGCTGGGTCACCGCCGCGCGCTGACGCGCCAGCCGGTCAGCGCTGCAGGAAGCCGTTGGCGACCGTTGACTGACCGCTCGGGGCGCCCGCGGCCACCGGTAGAGACACCGTGGATGACGAGACCGCGACCGAGAACGCGCTGTTGCTGGCCCGCAGGTAGGGCGCGTCGCTGCCGGTCAGCTCCAGCTTGACCGTGTGATCGGGCGCGAAGCGATAGCCCTTGCCGTGCAACTGGAAGACCACCTTGCCCTTCTGGTCGTCGAGCAGCCGGTAACCCCCGCGCGAGACCAACCGCTGCTGGCCGTCCGGCGAGACGTCCCACAGCCGACCGTCCAGCTGGCCGCCCCGGCCGGTCGTCGCGACGGTCGTGGTGATGGTGGGCTGGCCCAGCAAGGTAAAGCCCTTGCTGGGCAAAGTGAACACAGCGGTGCCGGGCTCGTTGGCCGCACGCGCCGTCTTGCAGGCGTCACTGGTGGCGATCGGGTCGAACTGCGGCCCGACCGTGGCGCCGGCCGCCGGAGCGACGATCGTCTGCGCCGCCGCCGACCCGAAGACCACCGCTTTCGGGTGAAGCGCGTTCCAGCTCGCGGCCGAGAAAGGACCACCGTCCGGAACGGACGCTCCGCAGGTCGTGGTGAACGCGAGGATGCTGCCCGCCGGACGGCGCGTCCCCTTCCCGAGGAGGGTGCGATCGAAGAAGGCCGCCGTCTCGTCGTTGAACGCGGCGTTGACCCGCAGCTTGTTCGACGCCGCGCTGTGTCCGACATCGCCGAACAGCAAGGTCACGTCGGCGCGCGGGTCGCGCGTCCGCAGCGAGCCGTAGGTGCGCAGTGACTGCTCGATCGGGAACAGCTGGTCGTTCCAGCCGCTCTCGAGCAGGAGCGGCGCGGGTGTGCCCGTGATGCCGTGCGCTTGGTGGAAACCGACGATCTCCTTGAGGACGCGGTCGGCCTCGGCTCCGTAGGGCTCACCGGCGTCCAGGACCGCGCCGTAGTTGTGCAGGTCCCACGCCTCGTGGCGGCCGCCAGGCGTCTGCGGGCCCACGACATAGCCACCCGCCGAGCCAGTGCCGAGCAGCCCGTTGAGGAAGCTCGCGATCACGATGCCGGTGGGCTTGCGGCTGAGGTCCGCCGTACGCGGGTCGAAGTCGAGAAAGCGCCCGTTGGGCACGAGCGAGGACACCAGGTCAGACCAGAACCAGCGCGGGTGCGCCGCACCGATGGACAGCGGCGTGCCCTTCGGGCTGCGCCAGGGCACCATCGCGCCGTTGGGCTTGCCCCTGCAGGGGTCGCCCGCGGCGGTCGCGCCACCCGCGCAGACGGTGCGGTTCTTGAGGTAGGCCAGCTCGAGCGTCTGGCCGCCGCCGTAAGAGATCCCGGTGACGCCGATGGACGCCGGCGCAGTGACCTTCTGGTCGACGAGCAGGCCTAGTAGGTACTGCGTGTCGCGGGCCTCGTAGCGGGTGTCGGCCAGCCGGATGAACCCGTCCGCGCACGCCCCGGTCTGCAGCTGCGCTCGTGGCGCTCCCCCGCCGCCGCAGGTCTGGCCCTTGCCTCGGGCGGAGTAGGTCAGGACGGCGTAGCCCCGGCGGGCGTAGAAGTCGTTGTTGTAGCGGACCGTCGGCGCCGGGTGGACGCCGGCGCCCGCGTTGTAGCCCTTGCCCGCGTCGTTGGTCGACAGGAACGCCGCCTTGTCGTTGCCCCAGCCGTGCAGCATCACGATCGTCGGGAAGGGGCCCTTGCCGGTCGGGGGCAGGGTCACGTCGACGTCGAGCGGGGTCCCGTCAAAG
>JANPHZ010000199.1:0-19034 GCA_031424715.1 Frankiaceae bacterium | reverse complement strand
TGGCCATGAAGCGGACCAGCCGACCGGCCGGCTGAGCCGCCAGGCCGGCGAAGGTGAAGTCGAGGTAGCCGGTGTGGTTGATGGCCATCACCGCACCGCCCGTCGCCGGCACGTGCTCGGTTCCGGTGATGTCGAAGCGGATCCCGAGGGCGCGGAAGACGCCCTTGGTGAAGGCGACGACGGGCTTGTAGACGGGGTCACGCGAGGCAGCGGGCATGCCTCACGCTATCCGGCGGCGCCGGTGACGTGCCGGCGCTGTGCGCCCTAGTGCGCGACGGCCTGCTGGCCGGCGTACTGCGCCCGGACGACCGCGCGGGCCATAGCGGCGTCGGCCTCGCGCTGGGCCCGGGCGCGGGTGGCGTTCTCGGCCATGCCGGCCCAGGCGTTGCGGCGGGCGGCCATCTGGCCGCCGTGCGGCAGGGCGAGGAGGACGAGGTCGCGGGCGGTGTCGACGGAACGGCGAAGAGTGGACATCGAGGCCTCCGGTTCGAGTGGCTGCCCTCGAAGAGTCGACCTCTCGTGTGACGGCGATGTGAACGCGGTGAGAAAGTCAGGCACCGGCTGTGTGTCAGGCGCGGGCCGCGAGGGCGGCGGCGTAGAGCCGGCCGGCCCGGTACGACGAGCGGACCAACGGGCCGCTCATGACACCGGCGAAGCCCAGTGCCAGCGCCTCCGCCTCGAGCTCCACGAACTCCTCGGGCAGCACCCAGCGCTCCACCGGATGGTGCCGCGGGGAGGGCCGGAGGTACTGCGTGATGGTGATGAGCTCGCAGCCGGCGGCGTGCAGGTCCTGCAGGGCCTCGGTCACCTCCGCCCGCTCCTCGCCCATGCCCAGGATGAGGTTGCTCTTGGTGACGAGGCCGGCCGCACGCGCCTGGCGGATCACGTCGAGGGAGCGCTCGTAGCGAAAGCCCGGGCGGATCCGGCGGAAGATCCGGGGCACGGTCTCGATGTTGTGCGCCAGCACCTCGGGCCGAGACGAGAAGACCTCGGCCAGCTGATCGGGGTCGGCGTCGAAGTCGGGGATGAGCAGCTCGACGCCGATGCCGGGCATCGCGGCGTGGATCTGGCGCACCGTCTCGGCGTAGAGCCACGCACCGCCGTCGGGCAGGTCATCGCGCGCGACCCCGGTCACCGTGGCGTAGCGCAGGCCCATCGTCGCCACCGACTCGGCCACGCGGCGAGGCTCGTCGACGTCGTACGCCGCTGGCTTTCCGGTGTCGATGTTGCAGAAGTCGCAGCGCCGCGTGCATTGGTCGCCGCCGATGAGGAAGGTCGCCTCGCGGTCCTCCCAGCACTCGAAGATGTTGGGGCAGGCGGCCTGCTCGCAGACGGTGTGCAGGCCCTCGCGCTGCACGAGCGACTTGAGCGCGGTGTACTCCGGTCCGGTCTTGAGCTTGGTCTTGATCCAGGCGGGCTTCTTCTCGATCGGCACCGCCGCGTTGCGCACCTCGAGGCGCAGCATCTTGCGCCCATCAGGGCTCACCGTGGTCACATCAGAGGCTAACGCCGGCCGGGCCGGATAGCGTCCCGACCCATGGACCTGCGCATCTTCACCGAGCCCCAGCAGGGCGCGACGTACGACGAGCTGCTCGCGGTGGCCCGCTGCGCCGAAGACGCCGGCTACGACGCGTTTTTCCGCAGCGACCACTACCTCGCGATGGGCGGCGACGGGCTGCCCGGACCGACAGATGCGTGGATCACCCTCGCCGGCCTGGCGCGCGAGACGTCGCGGATCCGTCTCGGCACGCTGGTGACCGCCGGCACCTTCCGGCTGCCCGGTGTGCTGGCCATCACGGTCGCCCAGGTCGACCAGATGTCCGGCGGCCGCGTCGAGCTGGGCCTGGGCACCGGCTGGTACGACGACGAGCACACCGCCTACGGCATCCCCTTCCCACCGCTGGGCGAGCGGTTCGACCGGTTCGAGGAGCAACTGCAGGTCATCACCGGGCTGTGGGCTGCGGACGGGCCGTACAGCTTCGCGGGGGAGCACTACCAGCTGGTGGACTCGCCCGCGCTGGCCAGGCCTGCCCAGGACCTGCTGCCGATCATCGTCGGGGGAGGCGGGGCGAAGCGGACTCCGCGCCTCGCGGCGACGTACGCCGACGAATTCAACCTGCCCTTCACCTCGTTGGAGGGGACGCGTGCGCAGTTCGGGCGGGTTCAGCAGGCGTGCACCCTGACCGGCCGTTCGCTGGTGCTGTCGGCGGCGCAGATCGTCTGCGTGGGTCGGGACGAGGCTGAGGTCGCGCGTCGAGCAGCGGCGATTGGTCGAGAGCCGGCGGAGCTCCGTCAGAACGGCTTGGCCGGCACCCCGGCTGAGGTCATCGAGAAGATCGGCCAGTACGCCGAGGCCGGCGCGACTCGGCTCTACCTGCAGGTGATGGACCTCAGCGACCTCGAGCACCTCGAGCTCATCGCGAGCGAGGTCGCCCCGCAGCTCAGCGGTTCATGAAGGCGTCGACGGCGACGGCCATCGCCGCAGCGACGCGCCAGTCGAGCCGGTCATCGTTGACCGACACCCGGTAGACGTCGCGCAGCTTGGGCTGCCGGTCGATCGTGAGCGCGACGTTGCCCACGCTGTCGACGACGTCGAACTGGATCGGCAGGAACCACGGCAGGTCACTCACGGCCGAGAACACCCGACGGGCCACCGCGCGCAGCACCGAGCGCTCCTGCCCGACGAGTTGGCGCCCACTGACGTCGATCCGGTAGGTCGAGCGAAGGAAGGACGAGACGAGGTCCTTGCTGATCACGCAGACCTGCGCGCCTGCGCCGTCGAGGACGTCGTAGGTCCCGGCGACCTCGAACAGGTTGCGGGCACCCAGGGTGAACGCGATCTGGGTCTTGCCCGCGTCAGCCCAGAACGTGACCTTCTCCTTGAGCGAGAACCGCTTCTGCTCGGCGTAGCCGAGAGGGGTCTCCTGCCCGCTGGCCGTGACGCCGACGAGGTCGTAGCGGTTCTGCAGGGGGGTGATGTGCTGGCGCAGCTCGAGGGCGTAGGCGGTCACGAGGCGCAGGCTAGTGCGGCTGGCTCACGCGCGGACGGCGGCGGACAGCGCCGGCAGGCTCGCCTCGAGCAGCGGCAGCACCTCGTCCACGGTGACGGCGCGGCCGAGCTCGCGCGACAGCGAGGTCACGGAGGCGTCGGTGATGCCGCACGGCACGATCCGGTCGTACGCCGACAGGTCTGGGTCGCAGTTCAGGGCGAAGCCGTGCATGGTCACGCCGCGGGAGACCCGGATGCCGATCGCGGCGACCTTGCGCGCGCCATCGGGCGTCCACACGCCGCTGCGCCCCTCCACCCGATCGGTGGGCAGCCTCAGCTGGGCGCACAGGTCGATGAGCAGCTGCTCGAGCCGGCGTACGTAGTCGACGACGTCGACCGGGTCGGCGAGCCGGACGATCGGGTAGCCGGTGACCTGCCCCGGCCCGTGCCAGGTGATCTTGCCGCCACGATCGACGTCGACGACGGGCGTGCCGTCGCTCGGTCGCTCCCAGGGATCGGTGCGCTTGCCCGCGGTGTAGACGGGCTGGTGCTCGAGGAGCAGGGCGACGTCCTCCCCGCCCTCGACGACCTGCGCGTGCACGGTCTGCTGCAGCCGCCACGCGTCGTCGTAGGGCACCAGCCCCAGCTTCCTGACGATCACCGTGCGAGCGTACGGCGGTCAGGTCAGCAGGCGCGCCTCGACAACGCTTTCCCCGGACGGCTCAACCCGGTAGGCCGCGACGTCCTCGCGGTCGCGCACGGCCTCGTGCAGCTCGGTCCCGACGTAGTGCAGGCCGACGCCGTCGTCGGCGGCGTAGCCGGGTGCGAGCGCGGCCTCGGCGACCAGGCGCTGGTAGAGCGGACGTCGGCGCGCCTCGCTGTTGTAGTGCGGGCAGTTCGAGCCGGAGATCAGTGACAGCCCGTCGGTCCAGGCCCGCAGCTCGGGCCCGAACGAGTCGGTGGTCCCGCCGCTGTGCCAGCACAGCGAGCCGGCGCTGACGCCAAAGAGCACGACGCCCGCCTCCCAGGCCTCGCGCATCACCGCGTCGAGGCCGTGCAGCCGCCACAGCACCATCAGTCCGGCGACCGAGCCACCACCGACGTAGATGGCGTCCTGGCTGAGCAGGTGGCGACGCAGGTCGTCGACGTTGGGCATCGGCATGACCGCGACGTGCGACGGGGTCACCCGGTCGGGCAGGCTTGCCCACATCGCATACCACTGGGCGATGCGCGCCACGTCGTCGCCGGTCGCGGTGTAGAGCGAGCAGACTCGCGGTTTCTCCTTGCCTGTCAGGGAAAGCGCGTGCTCGACGAGCGGTCCGGGTCGGGTCGCGTAGCGCTCGGTCCCGACGAAACCGCCGCCGCCGATGGCCAGGATGTTCATGCGAGCTCCTCAAGCAGTGCGGTGGCGGCGCGCCGGCCGGAGACCAGCGCCCCCTGGATCGAACCCGAGTCGCGGTGGTCACCGCAGACGTAGAGCCCTGCCTCGAGCCGCGCGGGCTTGCGGAAATCACCCATCGGCGGCCGCATCTGTGGCAGCGCCTCGGCGATGTCGCAGCGGCGCACGTGCTCCCAGGCCGAGGTGTCGACGCCGTAGATCCGGGCCAGGTGCGCGCGCACGGCCGGCTCGCCGGCGTCACCGGCAACGACCGACGCCGACACCAGCACTCGCCCCGGCGCGTACGCCGGAGCCGCGTTGGTCAGCACCACGGTGTTGGCGACCGGACCGCTGCGTTCGGCGTCGAGCACGATCGCCGCCTCGCTCACCGGTGGCCGGTCAGCCAGGAGGTAGTGGGTGGTGACCGATCGCATCGCCGGGACGTCCAAGCCGGGCAGCAGCGCGGCGGCTGCGGGCGCTGCGGTCGCGACCACGACCGCTCTCGGTCGCAGGTCGTCGGCCCGCCCGGGCCCCACGGCGCGGACCGGCGCACCCAGGCGCACGTCGAGACCTTCCGCGAGCTGACGCGGGATCGCCCCCATGCCGGCCGCCGGGACGCACTGGGTGCCCCGGGCGAAGGAGCGCAGGACCAGGTCGAAGAAGCGGCTGCTCGTGGCCAGCTCGGTCTCGAGGAACACGCCGGACAGGAACGGGCGCAGGAACCGGTCGATCGTGACGTCTGAGACACCGCGGGCCCGCAAGGCGTCGTACGTCGTGGTCTCCGGTGCACTCAGCAGCCGGTCGACCGGTGCCAGGGCCGCCCGCCCGGCGACCGCAGCCAGAGCAGCCTTGGAGCGCAGCCCACCGATCGGTGCCATCGCGGTGCCCAGCGACCAGGTGGGGAGCCGGCGCGGGTCGCCGACCCGGTGCAGGGCGGCGCCCCAGCGGACGAGGGCGCCAGGCAGAAAGGCCTGCAGGTCAAGGCGATCGTGGTCGAGAACCCGGGCAGCCTCGGGATAGCCGGTGTTGTAGACCTGGAAGCCCCGGTCGAGCAGCATCCCGTCGACCTCGTCGGTGCGGACCCGCCCGCCGACGGCGTCGGACGCCTCCAGCACCACGACCGACCGGCCGGCCTGGTGGACCGCCCGGGCGCAGGCCAGGCCCGCGAGTCCCGCTCCGACGACAACCACGTCGGGGGACTCGGGCACGCGCTGCAGCCTAAGCAATGTTGTTGCGGGGGGCGGCTCTCAGTAGCGTCCGGCCGGTGGTCATCTCAGCGCCCCCTCCCCTTCCAGGCACCGACGCCTTCGATTACCGCGCGCTCGGGAATGCCGTGGAGGAGCGGCGGCAGGAGCTCGGTCTCACCACGTCGGGTCTGGTGCGCAGCATCGACTGGATGTCTGCCGCCCCGCTGTCGCGCTATCGGCAGGGAAACGCCAACCCGAGCTGTCAGTTCGCGATCGGTCTGCTGCGTTGGTTGGGCCGAAGTCCCGAGAGCTTCAGCCCCGGGATGGCGGATGGCCCGCAGTGCCGCCTGCCAGACTTCGGGGCCTACTCACTCCGGTTCAACATGGCGACCCTCTGGCTGGCCGTTGAGGACCAGCGCTCGAATCTTGGCTTGACCTGGAAGGAGGTCGGCGAAGACACGAACTTCCCCGATGCCGAGAACATCCGCCGAGAGTGCTACGGGATCACCATGCACGACCTGATGAACGTGGTCCGCTGGTTGGGTCGTCCCGCCTCCTCCTTCGTCTACCCCTCGGGATTGGCCCCCGCACGACCAGGGTCCGCGGCCTACGGCGGGGCCGAGAAGGCCGCCGCGGAGAGCAACGCGCCCCACTTGGGGCAGGTCTACCTGATGGGTACGCGCGGGAAGGCGGACGAGGAGATCGCGGAGTTCGCCCTGACGCGGGGAGGCTTCGCCACCATCTGCTACACGATCATGATGGGGCTCCGCACCCGCCCGGCAGGGGAGGACTACGACATCGCCCTGGAGCTCGGTGAAGGTCTGTCGTGGACGATGCGCAGTCGCGGGGGTCGGACCTCCTTCGACCACCGGGCGAAGAAGTCGGCCAGGTCCCGTCTGGAAGCGACGCCCGCGGACTTCCTGCGGCTGGTGTTCGCGGACCTTGACCCAGGACAGGCCTGCGCCTCTGGTCGCGTCAGGGTCGAGGGCGACGTGGACCACGTGGTGAGAGTCTTTGCGTCCTTCGCCGGCCATCACGACCCCGAGCCCGTCGAGGTCTAGGCCCGGCGAGCCCGCCGGGGGCGAGTCTGTGGACAACCGGCAACGCCTCGGTGGCGTCCGCTCTAGCGTCCGGCGGGTGAGCGAGGTGTGGGCCCTTCCCGGCTACGACGTGCAGGCGCTGCTCGGTTACGGCGCGTGCGGCGAGGTGTGGCGCGCCGTCGAGCTGGCGAGCGGCGACCTGGTCGCCCTGAAGCGGCTGCGCGCCGACGCCGACCCGGCGGCTGTCGCCGCCCTGCGCCGCGAGGCGGCCGTCCTCGCGCGCCTGGACACGCCCTACGTCGTCGGGCTGCGGGCGGTTCTGGGGGAGGACAGCGCCACGGTGCTGGTGCTCGACCTCGCGGCTGGTGGTTCACTCGCCGCGCTGCTGGGCCGCCGCGGGCGCCTGGACCCGAGCGAGGTCGTGACCCTGGCTGCCCCGCTCGCGCAGGCGCTGGCGGCGGTGCACGCGCTCGGGTTGCTGCACGGCGACGTGACTCCGTCCAACGTGCTGTTCACGGCCGACGGCATGCCGATGCTGGCCGACCTGGGCCTGGCGCGTCTGCGCGCCGACACCGGCGAGGTGAGCGCGACGGTCGACTACGTCGACCCGGCGGTGGCCGCGGGCGGCCTGCCGACCCCGGCGTCGGACGTGTGGTCGCTCGGCGCGCTGTGCCACCACGCCCTGGCGGGCACGCCGCCCTACGACGGTGACAGCAGCGCGCTGGTGCTGCAGGCGGCGGCAACGGTCGACCGCGCCCCGCTGGGTCTGCTCGCGCCGGCGGCCCCGCGGCCGCTGGTCGCAGCGATCGAGGCTGCCCTTCGGGCAGATCCGCAAGCGCGCCCGTCAGCGAGCGAGCTGGCCGCGGCCCTGCGCCGTTCCCACGCGGCCGCGCCCCTCAGACTGGCCGAGTCTGCTGCGTCGGTGGCTCCGTCGGTGCGGGCCACCGAGGTCGTGCATGCAGGAGCTGCTGCAGCCCCGCCCGCCGAGCGCCGGTGGCGGCCGTCGATGCCACCGCCTCGAGTCGTGGCCCTGGCGGTAGCCGCCGCCCTGCTCGTCCTGGCCGGTCTGGGTGGTGGGCCCGGGGGTCGCGGCGGGACCCTGGACTCCGCGGTCCTCGCCGCACCGCCAGCGCCCCCGCTGGCCGCGGTTGCGGCGCAGCGGGGCCCTGCCGCCACCGACTGGCGCAGGCAGCTCGAGGCCCTCGACGCCGCGCGCGCCAGGGCCTTCGCCGACGCGGACCCGCAGACCCTGACGGCGGTCTATGCCCCGGGTTCTGCGGCGTTGGCCGCTGACCGGACCCGAGTCGAGGCGCTGCGGGCCCGCGGCGAGCGGCTGCAGGGCTCGCGGCACGTCGTGCGCGAGGTCACGGTGCTGCAGGCCGGACCAGCGTCGGCCCGGCTGCGGGTCGTCGACGCGCTGGGGGAGGCGGACGTCATCGACGGTCGCGGCTCCGTCGTACGACGGGTCGCGGGCCGGCCTGACCGCAGCTTTGCCTTCGAGCTGGTCCGGGTCGGGGCGCACTGGCGCATCGCGTCGATCGAGCCGCTCTGACCGTCAGTCCAGGGCGGCCGTCAGAGCGGAGGTCACGTCGCGGTCGGTGAAGGTGAACCCGTCGGCCTCGAGTACGGCCGGGGTCAGGCGCTGCCCGGTGAGCACGCCATCCTGCGCGAACTCGCCGAGCGCGGCCCGCAGGACGAACCCCGGCACGGGCACCGGGAAGGTCGGGCGGTGCAGGACCCGGTTGAGGGCCTTGGTGTAGTCGCGGTTGGTGACCGGTGCGGGACCGACGAGGTTGACCGGGCCGCGCACGCTGCTGGTCAGCAGGTGGACGATGGCGGCGATCTCGTCGCGCAGCGAGATCCAGCTCATCCACTGCCGGCCGCTGCCGAGTGGCGCGCCCAGGCCCAGTTTGGCGACCGTGGCCTGCTTGGCCAGGGCCCCGCCCTCCTTGGCCAGGACGATCCCGGTGCGCAGCAGGACGACGCGTGCGCCGGCCTCCTGCGCCGGTGCGGTCGCCTGCTCCCACTGGCGCACCACGTCGGCGAGGAAGCCCGTGCCGCTGGGCGCGGACTCATCACTCGCCCGGTCACCGGTGTCGCCGTACCAGCCGATCGCGCTGGCCGACAGCAGGGTCGGTACGCCGGCCTGGGCGACCGCGAGCGACACGGCGCGAGTGCTGACGACGCGGCTGTCGAGGATCGTCTTCTTGTAGGAGCCGGTCCAGCGCTTGTCGGCGACGCCAGCCCCCGCCAGGTGGATGACGGCGTCGAGGTCCTGCACGGCTTCGGGCGTCAGGTGCGTCGCGTCCCAGCGCCGCTCGTCCGGAGCCGACGCCGGTCGTCGTACGAACACGACCGGCTCGTGGCCAGCCTCGCGCAGCGCCGGGAGCAGGGCGGTGCCGATGAGCCCGGACGCGCCGGTGATCCCGATCTTCATGCGCTGATCCTCACCCGCTCCGGCGCCGGCCGCACGTCCGGGCTGTTACAGGCCGAGCTCGCTGGCGAAGTCGCCCTCCTCGAGCCGCTCCTTGACGGTGACGAGGAAGCGGGCGGCGTCGGCGCCGTCGACGATGCGGTGGTCGTAGGTCAGCGCGAGGTAGACCATCGAGCGGACCGTGACGACCTCGCCGAGCTGCGGGTCCTCGACGACGACCGCGCGCTTGACGACCGAGCCCGTGCCGAGGATCCCGACCTGCGGCTGGTTGATGATCGGGGTGTCGAACAGCGCGCCCCGCGAGCCGGTGTTGGTGAGCGTGAACGTGCCGCCACCCAGCTCGTCGGGCGTCACCTGGTTGGTGCGGGTGCGCTCGGCCAGGTCGGCGATCTTGCGCGCCATCCCGGCCAGGTTGAGGTCACCGGCGTTGTGCAGGACCGGGACGAGCAGCCCGCGCTCGGTGTCGACGGCGATGCCCAGGTGCTCGCCCTCGTGGTAGGTCACCGTGCCCGCCTCGACGTCGACGCTCGCGTTGACGACCGGGTGGGTCTTGAGCGCCTCGACGGTGGCGAGCGCGAAGAACGGCAGGAACGACAGCTTGACGCCCTCGCGTGCCTGGAAGGCCGCCTTGGCCTGGTCGCGCAGTCGAGCGATCTTGGTGACGTCGGCCTCGACGACCGTGGTCAGCTGCGCCGACACCTGTAGCGACTCGGTCATCCGGCTGGCGATGACCTTGCGCAGCCGGGACAGCTCCTCAGTGCGCCCGCGCACCGTCGTGTCGGCGGCGGCGCGGACAACCTGGGCGACGGGGGCGGGTGCGCTCGGAAGGGGGGCGGCCTGCGTCGGGGCGGCGGCCGGCGCAGGGGCACTGGCGGCGGGGGGTGCGGCGGGAGCGGCAGGAGCGGGGCTGGCGGTTTGCTGGGCGGCGTCGAGGACGTCCTGCTTGCGGATCCGACCGCCGACACCGGTGCCCTGCAGGCTGCCCAGGTCGACGCCGTGCTCCGCGGCGAGCTTGCGCACGAGCGGCGTCACGTAGGCGCCCTCAGCGTCGCCAGCGCCACTCGCTGCCGGGGACGCCGGCGCTGTCGGGGCTGTCGGCTGGACCGGCTGCGAGACCGGCTGCGGCGCTGGAGCCGGAACCGGCGGCGCCGACTCCTGGCTGGCGGCGACGGCGGGTGCGGGCGGCGCCGGGGGAGCGACCGGGGCGGCGGCGACCGGCTCGGGGGTGGGCGCCGGAGCGGGCTCGGGGGTGGGTGCCGGCTCGGCGGCCGGTTCCTCGGGCGGGGCGGCCGGGACGGCGTCCGCGCCATCGTCGATGATCGCGAGCTCGACGCCGACCTCGACGGTCTCGTCCTCCTGCACCTTGATCGAGGACACGATGCCGGCGGCAGGGGAGGGGATCTCGGTGTCGACCTTGTCCGTCGACACCTCCAGCAGCGGCTCGTCGGCCTCGACCCGTTCGCCCTCCTTCTTCAGCCAGCGCGTGACGGTGCCCTCGGAGACGCTCTCGCCAAGGCGAGGCATGGTGACGGAGACGGCCATGGGTGCGTGAGCTCCTGACTAGCGGTGCTGGGTCGGGTGAGGGTGAGGCTAGGAGTGGCTGTGCAGCGGCTTGCCGGCCAGCGCCAGGTGGGCCTCGCCGACGGCCTCGGACATGGTCGGGTGCGGGTGGATCAGCTGGGCGACCTCGGCAGGCAGCGCCTCCCAGTTGGTGATCAGCTGGGCTTCGGCGATGAGCTCACCGACGCGCTCACCGACCATGTGCACCCCGAGGACGGCACCGTCCTTGGCAGCGACGACCTTGACCGCTCCCGCCGTACCCAGGATCCGGGCCTTGCCGTTGCCCGCGAGGTCGTACGTCGCTTCGACGACGTCGTAGCCGCGTTCCTTGGCCAGGGCAGAGGTGAGCCCCACCGAGGCGACCTCGGGGTGGGAGTAGGTGACGCGGGGGACGCCGTCGTAGTCGACGGGCGTGACGGGCAGGCCAGCCAGGCGCTCGGCGACGAGGATGCCCTCGGCGAAGCCGACGTGGGCCAGCTGCAACGTCGGGATGAGGTCGCCGACAGCGCTGATGGTCGGGACCGAGGTCTGGCAGTAGCCGTCGACCTTGACGAAGCCGCGGTCCATCTCGACGCCGACCTGCTCGTACCCGAGGTCTTGGGAAACCGGGCCGCGGCCGATCGCGACGAGCAGCAGCTCGGCCTCGACGGTCTTGCCGCCCTCGAGGCGGACGAGCACCCCGGCGTCGGTGCGCTCGACGCTCTCGAACCGCGCGCCCAGCTCCTGCTTGATCCCGCGCTTGCGGAACGCCCGCTCGAGCAGCTTGGACGAGCTCTCCTCCTCGAGGGGGACGAGGTGGGGCAGCGCCTCGACGATCGTGACCTCGGCGCCGAACGAGCGCCAGACCGAGGCGAACTCGCAGCCGATCGCGCCCGCGCCCAGGATGACCACCGAGGCGGGGATCCGCTCCATCGCGAGCGCGTCGTCACTGGTGATGACCCGCTCGCCGTCGAGCTCGAGGCCCGGCAGCGAGCGCGGCACCGAGCCGGTGGCGAGGAGGACGTGGTGGGCCTCGATGCGCCGGCCATCGACCTCGACGGCGGTCGGGCTGACGAGGCGACCGTGGCCGCGCACCGTCTCGACCTTGCGGCTCTTGACCAGTCCGGTGAGGCCCTTGTAGAGCCCCTCGACGACCTTGGCCTTGTAGGCGTTGACCGCGGCGATGTCGACCGACTCGAACGAGGCGTTGACGCCGAACTGCGCCGACTCCTTGATGACGTCGACCGTCTCGGCGGAGTGCAGCAGCGCCTTGGTCGGGATGCAGCCGCGGTGCAGGCAGGTGCCTCCGACCTTGTCCTGCTCGACCATGATCACGCTCAGGCCCAGCTCGGACGCCCGCAACGCCGCCGCGTAACCGCCGCTGCCGCCGCCCAGGATGACCAGGTCCACCGGGTCGCCGGGTCCCCCCGTCGCCGGGGTTCCCGCGGTCGCGGTATCGGCTGTCTGGCTCACTGCTGCTCCTTGCGCCTGGTGGACGGACCGCGCCTCGACGGTCCCGGATGGCATCCTTTCACCTGACAGGTACAGGTCGCGACCGGCCCTGATGCATTCCCGTCTGACGCGGGGGAGGCCGGCGCGCGTGCGGCGACGAGAGGGCTGGCGTGGGACTGCGTGACCGGCTCAGCCGAACCAAGGACAAGCCTGGCCTCCCGCGCCAGGCCGTGTCGGCCGACGTCGCGCACCTACAGGCGTTCGCCGCCTCCCGCAGAGGCGTCGAGGGCTTTGTCGAGCCCGAGACGGTGAGTACGACGACGACGCTGGTGCTCGTCGCCGGCGACGGCGAGTGGACCCGCCGCCGTATCGACTCGCCGAAGGCGGGCTTTCAGCTCGGCCAGAAGCTCGCCATCCCGGTCTACGACGTCGCAGCGACGGGCTATCCGCCCCGCATGCGCGAGTGGACGGCGCGACGCAAAGCGGCCGGCGACACGGGTGTCCCCGGCGCCGGCCCCTCTGCCTAGCTTCTGCTCGTCGTCAGTTTCAGTCGTCTGAGCCGTTGCCCTTGCGCTCGGCCTTGCTCTGCTGACGGGCGGCCTTGTCGCGGTCGCGCGCCGCCTTGCGCTCGGCCTTCGCGGCCTCCTTGGCTGCCTTGCGCTCGGCCTTCGCGGCCTCCTTGGCTGCCTTGCGGTCGTCTGCTTCGCCGGACTTCGGGCAGCTCTTGGCAGCAGCCGACACGCGCTTGCCGTGGTCGCGACCTGACTCCCCAGCGACCTTGGTACGGGCGACGGCCGACACGCACTGACCGTGGTTCTTCGGCGCCATCGTGGCGGTGGAGGTGGCGCTCGGCGTGGTCAGCAGCGTGCCACCCCCGATCGTGGCGGTGGGTGTGGCCGACGGGCTCGCCGTAGAGGTCGACTGAGTCAGGCTGGCGTCCGGGGCCGGGCTGCTGTCGGACACGGTAGAGATCGCCACGGCCGAGCCACTTGCCACCACCGCCGCCCCAGCGGCCGCGGCGAGCGCGAGCTTGAGGTTGCCGGCGAGGACGGTGAGCAGCGGGTTGAGCACGGGAGACCTCCGGGTCACAGGAACGGATACCCCTGGTCATCGGCCTCCCGGATCCCCGGTCTTGAGGGAGTCAGCCGGCGAGTTCCTCCAGCAGCTGGACGAAGGTCCGCACGGCTGCGCCCGTGCCGCCGTGCGGGGTGTAGCCGTAGGCCTCACCGGAGTTGTAGGCGGGACCGGCGATGTCCAGGTGGGCCCACTGCACCCCCTCGGTCACGAACTCCTGCAGGAAGATCCCGGCGGTCAGCATTCCGCCCTCGCGCGGCCCGGTGTTGACGAGGTCGGCGATCTCGGAGTCGAGCCCCTTGCGCAGGTCGGCCGGCAGCGGCATGCCCCAGGACGGCTCGCCGGCCGTGTCGGCTGCGGCCAGCAGCCGCGTGCGGAAGCCGTCGTCGTTGCTCATGACCCCCGTCGTACGAGCTCCGAGGGCGACGAGCTGCGCGCCGGTCAGCGTCGCAACGTCGAGCAGGACGTCGGGCTTGTCCTCGCAGGCACGGGCGATCGCGTCGGCCAGGATCAGCCGGCCCTCGGCGTCGGTGTTGTTGACCTCGACCCGCAGGCCGTTCTTCATGGTGAGGACGTCGGACGGGCGGATCGCGTCGCCGCTCGGCATGTTCTCGGCCATCGGCACCCAGGCCTCGACGTCGACCGACAGCTTGAGCTCGGCGACCGCCTTCATGGTGGCGATGACCGCGGCGGCGCCGCCCATGTCCATCTTCATCTCCTCCATGCCGGCGGCCGGCTTGATGGAGATGCCACCCGAGTCGAAGGTGATGCCCTTGCCGACGAGCGCCACCTTGGTCTTGGTGCCGCGCCCGCCCTTGTAGGACAGGTGGACCAGTCGCGGCGGGGCTGCGGACCCCTGTCCGACGCCGATGATGCCGCCGTAGCCACCCTTCTTGAGCGCCTTCTCGTCGAGCACCTCGACGGTCACGCCCGCCTTGCTGCACTGGGCACGCGCCACCTCGGCGAGCTCGACCGGGTGCAGGTCGGACGGCGGCGTGTTGACGAGGTCGCGGGTCAGACAGACGGCCGCGCCGACGATCTCGGCCCGCCGCAGCTCGGCCTTGACCACCTTGTCCTTGGCGTCCGGTACGACGAGCACGACGGAGCGCACGGGCTCGCGGTGCTCGGCCTCGCTCGTGGTGCGGTAGGCCGAGAAGCGGTAGGCGCCAAGGAGGGCGCCCTCGGCGGCGGCCCGCGTGGCGGCCGGGTCGATGGCGACGGCGACGGTCTTGGTGCCGGCGAGTGCGCGGATCGCGGCGCCCACTGCCCGGCGTACGCCCTCGGGGGTGAAGCCGTCGGTGGGGTGGCCGAAGCCGACGGCGACGACGACGGCCGGGCCCTTGGCGCCGAGCGTGGACAGCAGGGTCACCTCCTCGGCCTTGCCGGTCGCGCCGAGGGCCACGAGCGCGGGCAGGAAGCCCTTGCCCAGGTGCTTGGCGACCTCCTGCGCGCCGGGGGTCAGCACGAGCCCCTTCGGGCCCTTCGCGACGCCGACGACGAGGGCGTCGGCCTTGACGGAGGTGGGGTTGCCGCTGGCGAGTGAGAGTGAGGTCACGAGGGGCGACTTTAGGCCAGTTCGCGCGCCGACCCCCGCGGATCGGGACGAGGTTCGCTGCACACTGACGCTCGACCTCCCGCGGAAGGGCCCGAGGCTGGGGCGGCCGGTAGTTTTCCGCGGGTGACCGACCTCCAGCGCAGCCCGCTCCACGACCGGCACGTCGCCCTCGGCGCCAAGCTGGGCGACTTCGGCGGCTGGGACATGCCGATCCAGTACGCCGGGGTGCTGCAGGAGCACACCGCGGTGCGCGAGCGGGTCGGGGTCTTCGACGTCAGCCACCTCGGCAAGGGCGTGGTCCGCAGCTCGGCGGAGGCGGCCGTGACGGCGGTCGAGTTCGTCAACGACCGCCTCACCAACGACCTCCGCCGGATCGGCGTCGGGCAGGCGCAGTACACGCTGTGCTGCGACGACGTGACCGGCGGCGTGGTCGACGACCTCATCCAGTACGTCCGCAGCGAGGACGAGGTGTTCCTCATCCCCAACGCCGCCAACTCCTCGCAGGTCGTCGCGCGGCTGGCCGCCGACGCGCCGGCCGGGGTCACCGTCGAGGACCTGCACACGACCCTTGCCGTACTCGCGGTGCAAGGCCCGGAGTCAGCGGATCTGCTGACCCGCCTGGGCTTTCCGGTCGCGCACGACTACATGAGCTTCACCAGCACCGAGTGGGACGGTCTGCCGGTGGTCGTCTGCCGGACCGGTTACACCGGGGAGCTCGGCTTCGAGCTGCTGCCGCGGTGGGACGACGCAGGTGCGCTCTGGGACGCGCTGCTCGCGGCCGGCGCGCAGCCGTGCGGCCTCGGGGCGCGCGACACGTTGCGCACCGAGATGGGCTACCCGCTGCACGGCCAGGACCTCTCCCTCGCCATCACCCCGGTGCAGGCGCGCGCCGGCTGGGCCGTCGGTTGGGACAAGCCTCGCTTCTGGGGGCGCGACGCGCTCGTCGCCGAGCGGGCTGCCGGGCCTGCGCGGGTGATGTGGGGGCTCGAGTCGCTCGACCGCGGCATCCCGCGCGCGCACATGAACGTCCTGCGCGACGGGACGGTCATCGGTGAGGTCACGAGCGGCACCTTCTCGCCGACCCGCAAGGTGGGCATCGCCCTGGCTCTGCTGGACCCGGCCGTGGCGGCGGGGGACGAGCTCGACGTCGACGTCCGAGGTCGTACGACGAAGGTCCGCGTGGTGAAGCCGCCCTTCGTCCCGTCCCGGGTCCGCTGACCGGGTAGGTCAGTCGGCCGGGAGCTCCAGGCCGGCAAGCAGGAGGCCGGTTGCCAGCGCAGCGCCGCCCGGCACCTGGAGCCGCAGGTCGAGCAGGGGCTCGAGCGCGAGGTCCTGGTGCGCGAGCTGCGCGGCGCGCGCCGGCGGCGCGGAGCCGGCGAGCCACCACGCGCGGGCACCGATGGCCAGTCGCTCAGCGGCCAGCGCCGCGGCAGCGACCGGGACGCTGTCACCCAGGACCACCGCCGTACGCCGCGCGGCGCAGCCCGCGAGGAGTCCGGTGAGCCGGCCGAGCACGGGATCGGCGACGAGCTGTCCGGGGTCGCCGACGTGGGCGCGGGCCGCGAGCAGCCCGTCGCGTACGGCCACGAGGCGACCGGCCCAGCCCGCGTCGTTCGCCGTACCCAGGGCGAGGACCGGCTCGAGATCGAGCAGGGCGCAGAGCACGACGAGCCCCGGAACCGGGTCACCGGCGCACTCCAGGGTCAGCAGGTCGACCCCGCCGTCGGCGAGGGCGTCGGCCTCAGCCAGGCCATCGGCCAGGCCCGAGCCGCCGACCACCTCGAGGTGGTGCGGGCGCCCGGGGGCTCGGGCCGGCCAGGTGCCTTGGGCGCCGGCGAGCCACGCCAGCCCGCGACCGAGGGTGCCGAGCTCGGGAGGAGCGGGCAGCCGGGCGGGCCGCTCGACCTCGATCGGCGTCATGGGCCTAGCGTGCCTCACGCGCGCCGACCCGGGTGGCGCCTGCTCGGGAGGACGACTGATGGCCTGGACGTGGCGCTTCGAGAACGCCGACGGCACGCCTGCGCAGGCTGAGGACCCGGGCACGTTCCCGAGCCAGTCCGACGCGGAGACCTACCTCGGCGAGACCTGGCGCGAGCTGCTCGCCGCGGGAGTCGCGCAGGTGACCCTGTTCGAGGACGACCGCAAGGTCTACGGCCCGATGGGCCTCGACACCGCCTGACCAGCAGCACCCCCGATCAGCGGCTGTCCGGAGGCGACGTTCGGCTGCAGGCGCCTCAAGCGCCGAAGGCGCAGCGCCAAAGCCGAATGCCGCCGCAGGTGAGCCGCGCTTACGGCCGGGCACGGGTGCAGAGGCGCAGCGTCCCTGCCCGGCCGCAAGGGGGGTGGGGGTTCGCCTCAGGGGCGCTGCGCGGGGGAGCCGCCCTTGGTGGGGTCGGACTCGACAATGTCGCCGAGCACCTCGTCGACCTTCGCCAGAAGGTCGGCGTCGAGCTTCTTGCCGGCGGCGGCGGCGTTGTCGCGCACCTGCTCGGGCCGGGACGCGCCGACGATCGCGGAAGACACGTTGGGGTTGCTCAGCGTCCAGGCGATCGCGAACTGCGCCAGCGACAGCTCAGCCTCCTCGGCGAGCGGCTTGAGCTGCTGCACCGCCGTCAGCACCTCGTCGCGCATCCAGCCCTTGATCATGTTGGCGCCGCCGGAGGTGTCGGTCGCGCGCGAGCCCTCGGGGGGCTGCTGACCCGGCAGGTACTTCCCGGTCAGCACGCCCTGGGCGATCGGCGACCACACGATCTGCCCGATGCCCTCCTTCTCCGACAGCGGCACGACCTCGGGCTCGATGACCCGCCACAGCATGTTGTACTGCGGCTGGCTCGACACGATCCGGTCGAAGCCCATCTTGTCGGCGATCTCCAGCGCCTGCGCGATCTCGCTGGCCTTCCACTCCGAGACGCCGACGTACATCACCTTGCCGGCCCGGACGAGGTCGTCAAAGGCGCGCAGTGTCTCCTCCAGCGGCGTCTCGTAGTCGAACCGGTGCGCCTGGTAGAGGTCGACGTGATCGGTCTGCAGTCGCTTCAGCGAGGCGTTGCAGGACTCCAGGATGTGCTTGCGCGACAGGCCCCGGTCGTTCTGGCCGGGACCGGTCGGCCAGTAGACCTTGGTGAACAGCTCGTACGACTCGCGGCGGACGCCCTTGAGCGCCTCGCCCAGGACCGTCTCGGCCTTCGTGCCGGCGTAGACGTCAGCGGTGTCGAAGGTGGTGATGCCGACCTCCAGCGCCTCCTTGACGCACGCGGTCGCCTGGTCGGCTTCGATCTGCGAGCCGTGGGTGAGCCAGTTGCCGTACGAGATCTCGCTGACCTTCAGGCCGCTGCGGCCCAGGTTCCGGAACTCCATGTGGTGCGCTCTCCTCGGGTCAGGTGGGTGTCTGCCGACATCCCACCTGACTTGTCCGGATCCGTCGAACCCGCCGCTACTGGTAGGTGATCAGGTCCGGCTGTGGCGTCAACGCCATCACCTCGGCCGGGCTCATCAGGTCGACGTCCTCGTCGAGGAAGAGCTTGAACCCGTTGCGCAGTCGCCCGGTGGTGTCCGCGACTGCCGCGTAGGTCTCGAGCTTGCCGCCGCGCGTCCCGAAGCCGTCGACGTGCACGACGGTCGCCAGCCCGGGGCGCACGACGATGGCGTCGCGGTCGGGCAGCATCCGCTGCTGGAACTGGTGCAGGACGAAGAGCTTCTCCGGCAGGTCGAGGCGCGCGGTCAGCTCGCCCAGCCAGGCCGAGACCCGGTTGACCGAGGCTGCGTCGAGCGTGCCGATCTGCCTGCCGGGTTTCTGGTCGCCGTACAGCTTCCACTCGGGATCGAGGGCGAGGCCCACGTCGGGTTCGCGCAGGAACTTCTCGAAGTGCTGCGCCTGCGCCAGTGGGTCGGCCAGGCCTGGCTGCAGGTCCAGCAGCACGAGCGCCTTGATGCGCCGCGCGGCTGCGAGGTAGCGCTCGATGTCGGCGTCGGGGATGTAGGCGCTGTAATCGCCGTCGTCGCCGGGGGAGCGTTGCGCGACCGACACGATCAGCTCGAAGGCCGGCAGGATCCGCCGGCCGGACGCCTTGCCGAAGGGCTCGGCCGCCGCGAGCAGGTTGCGGCCGGCTTGGTCCGGCGTCCCCTCGCCGAGGACCCCGAGGACGGCCGTGGTGGCCGTCCCGTAGTGCGCGACCACCTCGTACGTCGGAAAGATCGACCGGCCGCCACGGGGCAGCTCGCGCGGCGTCGCCAGGTCGAGGGGACTGAGCGCCATGCCTACGGTGGCGGTCGCGGCCACCGGCCCGAGCCCGATCGCCGAGGTCAGCACGGACAGGGGCGCCAGGGGCGCGACCACGGTGACCAGCGCGGGTTCGGGCGACGGCGCGGAGCCGCAGGCTGCCAGGG
>JANPHZ010000198.1:0-12402 GCA_031424715.1 Frankiaceae bacterium | reverse complement strand
GGGGTGACGGGGTGACGGGCGTTAGGCGGTGTCGTGGACGGTGTCGACGATGAGCTTGAGCATGTCGGGGTCGGTCTCGGGCAGCACCCCGTGCCCGAGGTTGAACACGTGCCCCTCGGCCGCCCGCCCCGACCGGACCACGTCGCGGACCTTGTCCTGCAGCACCTCGCGCGGCGCGAAGACCAGCGTCGGGTCGAGGTTGCCCTGCAGCGCCTTGCCGGGCCCGACCCGGGTCACGGCCTCGTCCAGCGGCACCCGCCAGTCGACCCCGACCACGTCGGCGCCGGCCGCACCCATGTCGTGCAGCAGCTCCCCCGTCCCCACCCCGAAGTGGATGCGCGGCACGTCCGACACGGCGGCCAGCACCCGCGCCGAGTGTGGCTGCACCAGCGCCCGGTAGTCAGCGGCCGGTACGGCCCCGACCCAGGAGTCGAAGAGCTGGATCGCCGAGGCGCCCGCGTCGATCTGCACCCGCAGGAAGGCCAGCGTGATGTCGGCCAGGCGCTCGAGCAGCTGCGACCACAGCACCGGGTCGCCGTACATCAGGGCCTTGGTCGCGGCGTGGTTCTTGGACGGGCCGCCCTCGACGAGATAGCTGGCGAGGGTGAACGGCGCCCCCGCGAAGCCGATCAGCGGCGTCGCGCCCAGTTCGCCCACGAGCGCCTGCACCGACTCGGCGATGTAGGGCACGTCGTCCGGGGTCAGCGCGCGCGGCAGGTCGGCGGCGCTGCGGAAGGGCTGCGCCACGACCGGCCCGACGCCGGGGACGATGTCGAGGTCGACCCCGACGGCCTTGAGGGGTACGACGATGTCGCTGAAGAAGATGGCGGCGTCGACGCCGAGCCGGCGTACGGGCTGCAGGGTGATCTCGGTGACGAGGTCCGGGGTGCGGCAGGCGGTGAGCATCTCGGTGCCGGCCCGCAACGCGCGGTACTCCGGCAGCGCGCGACCGGCCTGGCGCATGAACCAGACGGGGGTGTGCGGCACGCTCTCGCGCCGGCAGGCGCGCAGGAAGGCCGAGTCGTGGGCAGGCGAGATCGTCATCAGGTCGAGCGTGCCACGACGCGCCCTGGTCGACCGCCCGGCAGCCGGTGATGCCAGCCACAGGGTGTGACGCGAGGGACAGGTGTGACTGTCCGGCGGCGAGCCTGCCGGGTTTTGTCAGACCCTGCTGGCACCGTCGTCAGGGAACGAGGGAGGACGACATGCAGACACAGATCCGTTGGTGCTCCGGGTGCCAGGACGACCAGGTCTTCGAGGTCGCGCGGTGCGACGACGAGCCGCAGCACAGCCGCTATGCCGAGCTGTGCTGCACGTGGTGCGGCCTGGGGGTCTACGACAGCGTGCTCCTCGCCATCGCCGAGGGCGCCGAGACGGCCACGAGCCGCACCGCGGCGGCCTAACCGGCGGCCAGCAGGACGATCCCGACGAGGGTGACCGAGGCCCCGACGACCTGGATCCCGCGCAGCCGCTCAGCCAGGAAGCGGTATGCGAGCAGCGCCGTCACCACCGGGTAGAGCGACGCGAGCACCGACGAGACGCTGACCAAGCCCAGTCGCGAGGACAGGCCGTAGGCGTAGTTGGCCCCGACGTCCGCCGCCCCGATCAGCAGGAGCACCGGCAGGTCGGCCCGGCGTACGCCGAGGTCCGGTCCCCGCCGCGGCAACACGACCAGCAGCGCCGTGGTGAGCAGCGCCACGCCGGTCAGGCGCATCGTCAGCAGCGTCATGATCACCGCGTCCGGATCGTCCTCGCTGCCGATCGCCAGCAGCAGGAACACCGTGCCGAAGCCCAGTGCGGCGACAACCGCGAGCAGCAGCGGGGTGCGACCGGCGCCGCCGGTGAGCTCCGGCCCGCTCGCTAGGACGACGCCGACCACCGCGATCGCCATGCCCACGACCTGCAGCGTGCTCGGCCGCTCGCCCGCCACCAGCCCGGCCACCACGGGTACGGCGACCCCGAGTGCCGCGATCGGCGCGACAACACCCATGCTGCCGAGCGACAGCGCCCGGAAGAAGGCCGCCAGCCCGATCACGCCCGCGAGCCCCGCGAAGATCCCGGGGAGGAGGTAGCCGCGCGGCGTGTCGACCGCACCGGTGCCGTAGGCCAGGGGGGTGAGCAGCAGCAGGGCGGCCAGCTGCGACAGCCCGAGCACCGAGGCGACCGGCAGCCGCCGAGAGACGCTCCCGCCGATGAAGTCCGAGATCCCCCAGAGCAGGCTGGAGAGCAGAGCGAGTACGGCGGCCATCCTGGCGAGCGTAGGACGGTCCGGCGCGCCACCGCGGCGGCTGGGTGCCCGGGCCGTACCGTCACAGCGGTGACGGTCCAGCTCGAACCGACGGCCCCTCCAGAAGGGTTCCGCCGCGCGCTGGACAGCCTGGCCGCCGCGATCACCGAAGCCACCCGGCCCGGGGTGACCCTCAGCGACGTGCCCGCTCCCCGCAAGCTGGCGCCGTACAGCGTCGCGGTGGCTGGCGTGGTGGTCCGGGGCGACCAGGACCTCGCCAACGGCCGCTTCGTCGTGCTGCACGACCCGGCCGGCCAGGAGGGGTGGCGCGGTCACACCCGAGTGGTCGCCTTCGTGTCCGCGCAGGTCGACGCCGAGATGGCCGCGGACGCCTCGCTCGGTGAGGTCGGCTGGAGCTGGTTGACCGAGGCGCTGCAGACCCGCGGCGCACTGCAGGTCGCCGCAGGCGGGACGGTCACCCGGACGATCTCCTCGCGCTTCGGGAGCCTCGCCGACCCGCAGGAGGCGAGCGAGATCGAGGTCCGCGCGTCCTGGACCGCGACCCCCGACACCGACGGCCAGCTCGACCTCGGGGCACACCTGCTGGCCTGGTGCGACCTGCTCTGCGCAACGGCGGGGCTGCCCCCGCCCGGTGTCACCGCTCTGCGCTGACCTCGACCGGCTTCAGCGCGGCACCCGAGGTGCGCGGCCGCGCTGCGCGGGCAGGTCGGACAGGTGCGCCGGCACCAGACCAGCGGGCCGGGGCAGCTGCAGGCGCAGCGTCGCACCCAGCCCGGTGCCGCTCGCGACATCGACCCGACCGCCCGACAGCCGGGCCCGCTCGCGCAGCAGGCCGAGACCGACGTGGCGTCCCCGGTCCGGCCGGACGAGGGTCGGGTCGAAGCCCGGCCCTTCGTCGCGTACCTCGGCGACCACGCCGTCCTCGTCGATCGCCAGGGTGACCCAGGCCTCGTCGACGTCGGCGTGCTTGATGACGTTGAGCAGCGCCTCCTGGAAGAAGCGGTAGACGGTGATGGCCGACGCGAGGGGCAGCGGGTAGGCCGCGTCCGGCCACTCGACGCGCACGGTCAGCCCGTAGCGGTTCTTCATGTCGGCGCACAGGCCGCTCACGGCGCTCGCGAGGTCACCCTCGCGCAGGGCCGGCGGGCGGGTGCGGGCCATGACCGCGCGCACCTGCTCCTCGGCGTCTTCGACGTAGTCCGTGAGCTTGGCGAGGTCCGTCGCGCTCGTCGGGCGGGCTTCGAGCAGCCCGCGGGCGATCATCAGCGACTGGGCGACGGTGTCGTGCAGCTCAGCGGCCAGCTGCCCCCGGGCGCCTTCCTCCGCGGCCACCAGACCGGACACGAGCTCGAACACTCCGGCGCCAGCGGTCTCAGCGTCCCGGCGATGCCGCTGCCCGAGCTCGTCGCTGACCCGCACCCGCAGGTGCAGGGCGTCGAGGATCTGCGCGAGCTCGGTCAGCTCGCTGCTGGCCAGGACCGGGAGCCGGCGGCGGCCCGGCGAGGAGACCGGTGCGGACGGGTCCGCGAGCCGGCGGCGGGCCTCGAAGTGCAGGGCGCGCAGCCCCGATGCCAGCCGCAACGACGTGAGCACCTGCACCAGGCACAGCAGCAGGCCGAGGGCGGCTCCGGCGCCGAGGGCGATCCCGGCCCGGGCGGTCAGCTGGCCCCCGCTGTGCAGCACGGCGGCGACGACCGCGGTCACGGTGAGCACCGAGAGCACGGCGAGCGCGCCGGTCCACACCGCGAGGGGCAGCCCGCCCCTGACCCGTCTGCTTCTGCTCATGTCAGCGCAGGACCCCGGTCGTGGTCCAGTCGGTCGCGGCCCGGGTGGGCGCCGGGCGGTCGGTGACCCGGCTTCCGGTCCCCATGGCGACCAGGTCGGGTTCGGCTGCCAGCGCGATCGCCCCCAGGAGCGACGCGACGGCGCGCTCGACCAGGTGCAGTTCCTCGACGATGTCGTCGACGGCGCCGGAGCGCTCGGCCAGCCGGGCCAGGCGATCGGCTGACTCGCGCAGCACCAGCAGCGCAGGTGTCGCGGCTGCGCCGAGGTCGCCGAGCTGCTGCGCGGTGTCCACGACGTGCTGCTGCGCGGCGCGGTTGCGGGTGCTGAGGTCGGCGACGGACAGCCAGGCCTCGGCCTGGCCGACGAGCACCTCGGCCAGCCGCACCTCGCGCCGACCGAAGCTCGAGGCCCCGAGCGGTCGACGGGCCAGCAGGACGGCCAGCGGGGCGTCGGGCTCCCCCAGTACGGCGGCGCACCACGGCCGCCCGTCTTCGACCCCCGTGGCCACGCCGCGCGAGCCGAGCGCGCGCAGCACCCAGGGCTCGTCGAAGGCCACCGGGTCGACCCGGCGCCGCTCAGGCACCCCGGTCTCGTCGCCGGCGTAGCGGACGGGACCCTCCGGTGCCAGCAGCACCATCTCGATGTCGGCCCCGCCGAACAGCCGGGCCGCGGCCGTGACCACCACCTGCGCGGACACGTCGCTCGACCGACCGCTCGCGCGTTCCTGCCCGCGGGCCAGCTCGGCGAAGAGCCGGGCTTCCGCCGTACGACGGGTCTGCTGGTCGTAGGACGACCAGAGCAGGGCCAGCGGGACGCAGAGGCCGAGCAGGCCCAGCGGAGCCGTCGTCGCGAGGAAGGCCGCGAGCAACCCGATCGAGCAGTTTCCGGCCGTGTGCACCGCCGACATCGGTCCGCTGGAGGCCAGCAGCGGCAGCAGTGGGCGGCGGCTGGTGAGCGCGACGGCGGCGCCCACGAGAGAGTGGTTGACGACGAAGAAGACGCCCATGCCGCCGATCGCGCCGGGAATGTCGCCACCGAGCGCGTGCGCGACGAGTGAGCCCGCAGCGGTCGCGAGCGCGAACTGCGCCGCGTTGAACTGCAGCTTGAGCCGCGGCTGGCGGCGTACGGCCTGGGCCACGAGGACACCGGTCACGACGCCCAGGACCGACCAGATGCCGGTCGAGGCGACCCACGCGGCGCCCAGTGCCCCCTCGGTCAGGGAGAAGGTCCAGCGCTGCCGCCCGAACTGCAGGTGCACGACCGCCACCTCGGACAGCGCCACGACGGCAGCCAGGACCGGCAGCGCCCACCAGGCGACAGCTCCCCAGGGCTGCACCGTGCACAGCGCGATCGCGAGTGGGGCACACAGCATCCACAGCAGGCGGACCTGCTCGGCCGGCGTACGCCGCATCCGGGCGTACGACGCGGTCGCGGCCGGCGCCGAACTCGGTGGCACTGGAGGGGCGGTCGGGGTCGGGACGTCGTGCGCTTCGAGCACCGCGCCGCTCCCGTCGCCTGCGCGTGGCTGATCCACGCCTGCTCGCTGCTTCGGCACCGCGCAGCGCTGACGTGAGTGGAGCAACGGCCGTTCCCCCGAATGGCCCAGTCTCGCTGACCCGGCCGTGGCGCTTGGTCGGCTCCGGCGGCTACAGCCGACCACCCAGGTGGCCGAGACACCTCGTGAGGCCTCACCCGAGTCCTTGACAGCTCAGCAGTGGAGGCACGGTGACCACCGGACTCGAGATGGCGCGCAACGACATCCCGGCACAGGCGAGCAGTCCTGCCGCCGAGACGCCGGGCTTCACCGCCATGGTCGTCGACGACCACCCGCTCGTCCGCGAGTCGATGGCAGCTCGGCTGCGCATGATGGGCGCCCGTGAGGTCGTCGAGGCCGCCACGATCAACGAGGCGCGCGCCCGGGCCAACGCCTCGGGACCGCGCGAGCTGTGCGTGCTCGACCTCGGCCTGCCGGACGGCTCCGGCCTCCAGCTGCTCGCTGACCTGCGCGCCGCCGGCTGGCAGCGACTCGTCGTGCTCTCCGCCGCTGACGACCCGCACAGCGTGCGCGCGGCGTTCGTCGCCGGTGCCCAGGGCTACCTTCTCAAGTCCGCCTCCCCGGTCGTCGTCTCCGACGGCGTACGACGGGTCCTCGACGGTGGCGTCTACGCCGATCCCTCGGTCGCCTCCCTGCTCGCCGCCGGTCTGCGCAGCACCCCGACCGAGTCCGGCGTCGGTGAGCTGTCCGGTCGCGAGATCGAGGTCGTCCGCCTCGTCGCTGACGGCCAGTCCAACAAGCAGATCGGTGACGCCCTGGGTCTGTCGGCCCTCACCGTCAAGAGCCACCTCGCTCGCATCGCCCGCAAGCTGGGCACGGGCGACCGCGCCGAGATGGTCGCGCTCGCCATGCGCGCAGGCGTCATCCGCTGACCTTCCGCCTTCCGCGGCGGCGCGCTTGACGCGGGTGCGCGTTCATCCGCCGTACGCTGCAGCCTTGTGAAGCCGACCCTGCCGGGTCACCAGGGGGACGGGTCCGGCGACCTCTCTCCCGAGCCCGCGCAGGGCCCCGAACCCGAGTTGCTCCTCGCACCCCGCGAGGGCGTGCCGCCCGTCGTGGTCGACGGCGCGGGGCTGGCCGACGTCGTCGCGCGCTTCGCCGCGGGCACCGGCCCGGTGGCGGTCGACGCCGAGCGCGCCTCCGGCTACCGCTACTCCCAGCGCGCCTACCTCGTGCAGCTGCGCCGCGCCGGCGCGGGCACGGCCCTCATCGACCCCCTGGGCTGCCCCGACCTGTCCGCGCTCTCGGCCGTCCTCGGGGACGACGAGTGGATCCTGCACGCGGCGTCGCAGGACCTGTCCTGCCTGGCCGAGCTCGGCATGGTGCCGCCTCGGATCTTCGACACCGAGCTCGGCGGCCGGCTCGCGGGATACGAGCGGGTCGGCCTCGGCGCTCTCGTCGAGAACCTGCTCGGTCTGCGCCTGGAGAAGGGCCACTCCGCCGCTGACTGGTCGACCCGGCCGCTGCCCGAGTCGTGGCTCGCCTACGCCGCGCTCGACGTCGAGGTCCTCATCGAGCTGCGCGACCTCATCGAGGCCGAGCTCGCTGCCCAGGGCAAGCTGGCCTGGGCCCACGAGGAGTTCGACCACGTCCTGCACACCCCGCCCGCGCCGGTCCGGGTCGAGCCCTGGCGGCGTACGTCGGGCCTCCATCGACTGCGCCACCGCCGTCAGCTCGCCGCGGTCCGAGCGCTGTGGGACGTCCGCGACGCGATGGCCCGGCGCCGGGACATCGCCCCCGGGCGGATCCTGCCGGACGCGGCGATCATCGCTGCCGCGACGGCTGCTCCCGAGAGCCCGGCCGCGCTGATGGAGCTGCCCGTCTTCGGCGGCCGGGCGACTCGTCGCCACGTCGACACGTGGTTCGGCGCGCTGCGCGACGCGGCGCAGCTGCCCGACGACCAGCTGCCGCTGGCCGCCGCCCCCGGTGACGGGCCCCCGCCGGCCAATCGCTGGGCCGAGCGCGACCCGGTCGCCGCGCGTCGACTCGCCCGGGTGCGGACGGTCATCGCCGCTCTGTCCGAGCAGCACGCCATCCCGGCCGAGAACCTCGCCCAGCCCGAAGCCGTCCGCCGCCTGGCCTGGCAGCCTCCAGCGTCGATCGATGCCGACTCCGTCGCGTCGGCCCTGACACAGGCTGCGGCGCGACCCTGGCAGGTGGCCCTGCTCGCCGGTCCGCTGGCGGCCGTGCTGCCCGAGCCCGCGGACGACCCCGCAACCTCGTGAGCGTGCGGCTGGTGCCGGTCACTCCGACCTTGGCCCAGCTCGCCCTCCTCCGGCCCGACCTGGCCGCGCCCGGCCTGCGGGCTCTCGGGCTGGTCGCCGCCCCGGGGTGGCCGCACGCGGGCACCGCCGATGTCGTGCGCCCCATCGCCGAGCACGGTCCGGCCGTGGGCAGCTTTCTCGCCGTGCTCGCGGGCGTGGTCATCGGCGAGTGCGGCTGGCTCGGCGGGCCGGATGAGGCCGGCGACGTCGAGATCGGCTACGGGGTGGCGCCGAGCCGGCGCCGGCAGGGCCTGGGGCTGGCCATGCTGGGCGAGCTGGGGGCGGGGGCGGCTCAGCAGCCCGGCGGGCGACGGGTCTGCGCGGAGGCCCTGGTCGGCAACGAGGCGTCGTGCCGTTTGCTGCTGCGCGCCGGCTTCGCACGCGCGGACGGGGCGAGGCTGCCGTACGTCCGGTTTCACCTGCCTGTCGACTAAGGGTAACCTTACCTCATGCCGCTCGCTCCGCCGGTGCACCAGCCCGGCGTCGACTTCGTGCGCCGCCTCGCGTCCTACGGCGGCGCCGACGCCCTGGTACTGGCCGACCGGACGCTGAGCTACGCCGACCTGGCTCGGCAGGTGGAGGCGGCCGCAGCGCGCCTGGGCGACGGCCGCCGTCTCGTCCTCATCGCCGCGACCAACCGGGCCGACACCCTCATCGACTACCTCGGCGCGCTGCACGCCGGACACGTGGTGCTCCTCGCACCGGCCGAGCGACCGGCCTGCATCCAGGCGCTCCTTGACACCTACGACCCTGACATCGTGGCCAGGCAGGTCGGCGACGCGTGGGTGACCGAGCACCGCCACGCCCAACCTGCGCACGTGCTGCACCCCGAACTCGCGCTGCTGCTCACCACGTCCGGGAGCACCGGCTCACCCAAGGTCGTCCGCCTGTCGTCGGACAACGTGCAGGCCAACGCCGAGGCCGTGGCGCTCTCGCTGGGCATCACGGCGCAGGACCGCGCCCTCACGACCCTGCCCTTCTCCCACAGCTATGGCCTGTCCGTCGTGCACAGCCACCTGCTGCGCGGCGCCGCGGTCGTCCTCACGGACCTGTCCGTGGTCGACACGTGCCTGTGGGACCTGGCCCGGAGCAGCCGGGCGACCAGCTTCGCCGGCGTGCCCTACACCTTCGACCTGCTGGACCGGGTCGGCTTCGCGCAGCTGTCCCTGCCGCACCTGCGCCAGGTCACGCAGGCCGGCGGTCGGCTGCCTCCCGCCCAGGTCCGGGGCTACGCCGAGCTGGGCCAGCGCCAGGGCTGGGACCTGCGGGTGATGTACGGCCAGACCGAGGCGACAGCGCGGATGGCGTGCCTGCCCCCGGCGCTGGCCGCGACCTACCCCTCGTCGGTCGGTCCCGCTGTGCCCGGTGGATCGTTCCGGCTCGCCGACGAACGCGACGGGGTCGGGGAGCTGGTCTACACCGGACCCAACGTCATGCTCGGCTACGCCGAGTCAGCCAGCGACCTGCGCCTCGGCCGCACGGTGGCCGAGCTGCGGACCGGCGACCTGGCCCGCAAGGGCCCCCACGGCTGGTACGACGTCGTGGGGCGGGTGGGCCGGTTCGCGAAGGTCTTCGGTCAGCGGATCGACCTCACCCACCTCGAACTCGCCCTGTCCGACGCTGGCCATGCCTGCGTCTGCCTGGAGGACGACGGCGGCGTGCAGGTCGTGCTCGAAGCCGACGCCGACGCAGCGGTGCAGGTGCGCCACCGGGCGAGCGAGCTGTGCGGGCTCCCCGCCCACATCGTCCGCGTGACGCCGGTGCCAGCGCTACCGCGCCTGCCCAGTGGCAAGCCGGACATGCCGTCCCTGCTGGCCGGTCTCGCCCGTCACGAGCCAGCGCCCGCTGCGCTGGAGCCGAGCAGCGACCTGCGGGCCCTCTACGCGGCGGTGCTGAACCGGTCGGACGTGACCGAGGACCGCAGCTTCGCCGATCTGGGCGGCGACTCCCTGTCCTACGTCGAGATGTCAGTCCGGCTCGAGCAGGCGCTGGGACACCTGCCGGCCGACTGGCACCGGCGCAGCATCGCCGACCTCTCCCGGCTCCCCGAGGCTCGGCCAGGGGGCCGGCGCGGGCGCCGAGTGGAGACGAGCGTGGCCCTGCGGGCGCTCGCGATCCTGCTGATCGTCGGCACCCACGCCGACGTCTTCGACCTGTCCGGCGGGTCGCACGTCCTGCTCGCCGTCGCCGGGTTCAACCTCGCGCGCTTCTGCCTCGGCGCGGCGGACCGGGTGGCCCGGCTCCGGCAGCTGGGCGCCAGCGTGGCCCGCCTCGCCCTCCCGGGCCTGGCCGTCATCGCTCCTGCTGCTGCCCTGAGCGCCGACTACGGGCTCTCCAACGTGCTCCTCGGCAACGGCTTCGTCGGTTCCTCGACCTGGTCGAGCGCCTGGCACTTCTGGTTCCTCGAGGCCCTCGTGTGGTCGGTGGTCGGGGTCGGAGCGCTGCTTGCCATCCCGGCGCTGGACCGGGCTGAGCGGCGCTGGCGGTTCGGCTTCCCGCTGGCGCTCGTCGGGCTCGGACTTCTGGCCCGCTACGGCTTGCTGGGCTCCGCCCACGACGCCAACAGCATCCACACCGTCGCCGGGGTGCTCTGGCTCTTCGCTCTCGGCTGGGCCGCTGCCCGCGCCCGCGGGCCCTGGCACCGCGGCCTGCTCACCCTCATCCTGCTGGCCGCGCTCCCCGGCTATGTCACCGATCCCCGTCGGGCGGTGTTCATCGCGGCCGGGATCGCGCTGCTCGTGTGGTTGCCCAGCGTGCCGAGCACGGCTGCCCTCAGCCGGGCCGCGGGCGTGCTGGCCAGCAGCTCGCTGTACGTCTACCTGACCCACTGGTTCGTCTACCCGCGCTGGGAGGACAGCGCGCCGCTGCTCGCCGTCGCCGCCTCCTTGGCGGTCGGGTTGGCCTACTGGCAGATCGCGGTACGCGCGCCCGGCGTACTGCGCCGAGCGATGACCGGGATCACACGCCCCAGTCCTAGCGAGCGCCGGTCAGATTTGGTTAGGCTGCCCTAACCCACTTGGAGACCTGATGCGCCGTCGTACCCCTGCCGTTGCCGCGGCGCTCGCCCTGGCCCTGCTGGCCGTGTCCGCCTGCGGCGGCAGCTCGTCCGGGGGCAGCGCTGCCTCCGGCGACGCGCTCGTCGTCTACAGCGGGCGAAGCGAGAAGCTCATCAAGCCGCTGCTCGAGACGTTCACGGCCCAGTCCGGCATCGCGGTCTCGGTGAAGTACGGCGGCAGCGCCGAGCTGGCTGCGCAGCTGCTGGAGGAGGGCGCGAAGACGCCCGCGGCGGTTTTCCTGTCCCAGGACGCCGGTGCCCTCGGAGCCCTGCAGGACGCCCGCCGCCTCGACGTCCTGCCGCAGACCCAGCTGTCGCAGGTGGCGCCGGAGTTCCGGTCCAAGACAGGCCAGTGGGTCGGCGTCTCCGGTCGGGCCCGGGTGCTCGTCTACAACAGCACCCAGGTGAAGCCGGCTGACCTGCCCACGAGCGTCTTCGACCTCATGGGCCCGGCCTACAAGGGCCGGATCGGCTTCGCCCCCACGAACGCGTCGTTCCAGTCGTTCGTCACGGGTATGCGAGTGACCTCGGGTGAGGCCCGCACGCAGGAGTTCCTGCGCGCCCTCAAGGCCAACGAGCCCAAGCCCTACGAGAGCAACGTCCTCGTCGTGGACGCCGTCAACAAGGGCGAGGTCGCCTTTGGCCTGGTCAACCACTACTACCTCTACGAGAAGGCGGCAGAAGCCGGCGGTCTGTCCGCCCTGGCCGCGCGCAACCACTTCTTCCCCAACGGTGACCCTGGCGCGCTGATCAACGTCGCCGGCGTCGGCGTGCTCGCCGGTCGCGACGATCCGCGCAGCGGCCGGCTGGTCGACTTCCTGCTCAGCGCCGACGCGCAGAAGTACTTCGCGCAGACGACATTCGAGTACCCCCTGGCTGCCGGTGTCGCGGCCGACGCGCAGCTGCCGCCCCTGGCCAGCATCGAGAACCCTGACATCGACCTGTCCGAGCTGGACACCCTCGACGCGACCCTCACGCTGCTCGACGCGGTCGGGCTGACCTGAGCATCCCCGTGCTCGCGCCGGCGCGGCCGGACGAGCTCGTCCCGCCGCCGACGCGGCGCGCGCGCACCCGCCCGCCCCTGCTGCTCGTCGTCCCGGCCTGCCTCACGGCCGCGATCGCGCTGCTGCCGCTGATCTACCTGCTCCGGCGGGCCGTCGGCAACGGGCCGGCCGGCCTGACCGACGTCCTGCTGCGCGAGCGCACGGCCCGGCTCCTGCTGCGCACCCTGCTGCTCGGTGGCGCCGTCACCGCCGCCTGCATCGTGCTCGGTGTCGCCCTGGCCTGGCTGACCGTCCGCTCCGACCTGCCGTGGCGCCGGGGTTGGGCCGTGGTCGCGGCGCTCCCCCTCGCGGTTCCGACGTACGTCGCGGGCTTCGCGTGGATCTCCCTGGTTCCCGGCGTCGACGGCGCGGTCGGCGCCTTTGTCGTACTGACCGCCTGCTCGTTCCCCTACGTGCTGCTGCCCGTCTCGGCGGCACTGCGCCGCCTGGAC
>JANPHZ010000197.1:0-17426 GCA_031424715.1 Frankiaceae bacterium | reverse complement strand
TCGCGCCTGCGGCCCTCGACGCACGGGCCGCGCTGAGTCGGCCGGGAGTGGCGGTCATCGCCGAGGTCAAGCGGGCCAGCCCGAGCAAGGGCGCCCTGGCGGCCATCGTCGACCCTGCGTCCCTTGCCCTGGACTACGTCGCCGGCGGCGCCAGCGTCATCAGCGTGCTGACGGAGCAGCGCCGGTTCGGTGGCTCCCTGGCCGACCTCGACGCGGTCCGGAACGCCGTGTCGATCCCCCTGCTGCGCAAGGACTTCGTGGTCGACGACTACCAGGTGCACGAGGCGCGCGCTCACGGCGCCGATCTGGTGCTGCTCATCGTCGCGGCGCTGGACCAGCCACAGCTGAGCGACCTGCAGGACCTCATCCGCGAGCTCGGCATGACGGCGCTCGTGGAGGTCCACGACGCAGCCGAGCTCGACCGTGCGGTGGCCGTCGGGGCCGATGTCATCGGGGTCAACGCCCGCGACCTGCGCACGCTCGAGATCGACCGCGACCTGTTCGCCCGGCTGTGCCCCGACGTGCCCGCGGGGGTCGTGCGCATCGCCGAGTCCGGCGTACGAGGTCCGCAGGACCTGCTGACCTACGCCGCTGCCGGAGCCGACGCCATCCTCGTCGGTGAGGGCGTCGTGGCCGGTGGGTCGCCGCGCAGCGCCGTCGCCGAGCTCGTGGCCGCGGGTCAGTCGGTCGCCCGGTGACGGTTCCCGACGCCGCAGGGCACTTCGGCCCCTACGGCGGCAGGTTCGTGCCCGAGGCGCTGGTCGCCGCGCTGGACGAGCTGGCCGCCGCCCACGCGAGCGCCCAGCAGGACCCGGTCTTCCAAGCCGAGCTGGACCGGCTGCAGCGCACCTATGCCGGCCGACCGACGCCCTTGACTGATGCGCGACGCCTCGGGGAGCACGCCGGAGGAGCCACCATCCTGCTCAAGCGCGAGGACCTCGCGCACACGGGATCGCACAAGATCAACAACGTGCTGGGGCAGGCGCTGCTGACCCAGCGGATGGGCAAGCGGCGGGTCATCGCCGAGACCGGGGCCGGCCAGCACGGTGTGGCCACGGCCACCGCAGCCGCCCTCTTCGGCTTCGACTGCACGGTCTACATGGGCGAGGAGGACACCCGGCGCCAGGCCCTCAACGTCGCGCGGATGCGGTTGCTCGGGGCCGAGGTGATTCCCGTGTCGACGGGCACCAAGACGCTCAAGGACGCGACGAACGAAGCCTTCCGTGACTGGGTGGCCAACGTCGAGACCACCCACTACGCCATCGGCTCCGTGGTCGGGCCGCACCCGTTCCCGATGATGGTCCGCGACTTCCAGCGCATCATCGGCGTCGAGGCGCGCCAGCAGTGCCTCGACCTGCTGGGCCGGCTGCCCGACGCGGTCGTGGCCTGCGTTGGTGGCGGCAGCAACGCGATGGGGCTGTTCCACGCCTTCATCCCGGACGCGTCGGTGGCCCTGGTGGGTTGCGAGGCCGGGGGCGACGGTGTCGAGACCGGCCGGCACGCCGCGCCCCTGACTGCCGGGACCCCCGGCGTCCTGCACGGGGCGCGCAGCTATCTCATGCAGGACGACGACGGCCAGACGCAGGACACGACCAGCATCAGCGCGGGCCTGGACTACCCCGGCGTCGGGCCCGAGCACGCCTGGCTGCGCGACAGCGGGCGCGCCACCTACACCGGCGTCCCGGACGCGTGGGCCATGCAGGCTCTGGAGAAGCTCGCGAAGAGCGAAGGCATCCTGTGCGCCATCGAGACAGCGCACGCCTTTGCCGGTGCCTGCGACTGGGGCCGGGCGCAGGTCGCCGCGGGCGCGAATCCGGCTGACCTGGTCATCATCGTCAACACCTCCGGTCGCGGCGACAAGGACGTCGACACCGCGGCCCGCTGGTTCGGCCTGGTCACTGCCGAGGAGATCGCGCAGGCCGAGCTGGTCCGTGACCGCGAGGGCGAGCAGCCGTGACCGCCCCAGGGCTGAACCCGCTCGACGCGTTGTTCGCCCGCTGTCGGGCAGAGGGCCGGTCGGCGCTGATCGGCTACCTGCCCGTGGGCTTTCCGTCGTACGACGCGTCCGTGGCCGGGATGCTCGCCATGGTGGAGGGGGGGGTCGACGCGATCGAGGTCGGCGTCCCCTACACCGATCCGGGGATGGACGGCCCGGTCATCCAGGTCGCCGTCGACCAGGCCCTGCGCGCCGGCAGTCGGGTGGCGCACGTGTTTGACGCGGTGCGCGCCGTCAGCCCGCACGTGCCGACCGTGGTCATGGGCTACTGGAACCCCATCGAGAAGTACGGCCCGAGCCGGTTCGCCGCTGATCTGAAGGCCGCCGGGGGAGCCGGAGCCATCACACCCGACCTCATCCCCGAGGAGGCGCAGCCCTGGGTGCTCGCCGCCGCCGAGCACGACCTCGCCCCGATCTTCCTCGTCGCTCCGAGCAGCACCGACGAGCGGATCGCCGTCGTCGGCGCATGCAACCGAGGCTTCGTCTACGCCGCGTCGACGATGGGCGTCACCGGAACGCGGACCACCGTGGGAAACCGCGCCGAGGAGCTGGTCGCGCGCACCCGCGCGCTCACGGCGCTGCCCGTCTGCGTCGGCCTCGGAGTGAGCAGTGGTGAGCAGGCTGCCGAGGTCGCCCGCTACGCCGACGGTGTGATCGTCGGCTCGGCCCTGGTGGCGGCGCTGCGGGATGCGGGTCCGGGCGGCGTACGCCGACTGACCGAGGACCTCGCCCGGGGCGTTCGGCAGACCTAGGCTGGCGCGGTGCCCGTCGCCTACCTGCCCAGCCCATCGTCCGGCGTCTGGTACCTCGGGCCGGTCCCGCTGCGCGCCTACGCCTTCTGCATCATCCTGGGCGTCGTCGCAGCCGTGGTCATCGGCGAGCGCCGCTGGGTGGCACGCGGCGGGCGCAAGGGCACGGTCGCCGACCTGGCCGCCGTGGTCGTGCCCTTCGGCCTGCTCGGCGCGCGGATCTACCACGTCATCACGAGTCCCTCGCCCTACCTCGACGACCCGGTGTCTGCGCTCTACATCTGGCAGGGCGGGCTCGGCATCCCTGGCGGCATCCTCGGCGGCACGATCTCGGGGGTCATCTACTGCCGGCGCAAGGGGATCCGGGCCGGCGCGCTCGCCGACGCGATCGCGCCGGGAGTGGCTGTCGCGCAGGCGATCGGGAGGTTCGGCAACTACTTCAACCAAGAGCTCTTCGGCCGTCCCACCACGCTCCCCTGGGGGTTGGAGATCAGCCCGACCAACCCCGACGCCGTCCCCGGCGCCGTGGCCTACCACCCGACGTTCCTCTACGAGGCCCTGTGGAACCTCGGGGTCGCGGCCGTCGTGATCTGGGCCGATCGGCGCTGGCAGCTGGGCCGGGGCCGGGCCTTTGCGCTCTACCTCGGGCTCTACGCCGTGGGGCGCAGCTGGATCGAGGCGCTGCGCATCGACGAGGCGCAGGAGTTCTTCGGCCTGCGCCTCAACGACTACGTGGCTTTCGCGGTGATCCTGGGCGCGACGACCTTCCTCGTGCGCCGCCGCGGCCAAGGCCGCGAAGCGGTCGTCCAAGACCCGCCCGAAGAGGCGGAGGTCGTGCCCGCGGACGTACCCTCGGAGGCGTGACCTCCACCTTCGAGCGCGTTCCGCCGGAGCAGCACCACGACCACCGTGACGTCACGGGTGGCTGGTTGCGACCGGCGGTCTTCGGCCTCACCGACGGCCTCGTCAGCAACACCGCGCTCATCGCCGGCGTGGCCGGGGGTGGCGGGTCGCCCCGCGCGCTCGTCCTGACCGGGCTGGCCGGTCTGGCCGCCGGCGCGTTCTCCATGGCGATCGGGGAGTACACCTCGGTCGCGTCACAGACCGAGCTCACGCATGCCGAGATCGAGATCGAGAAGGCCGAGCTGCTGCGCGTGCCCGCGGCCGAGGAGGCCGAGCTCGCGGCCATCTACCGCTCCCGCGGCGTGAGCGCCGAAACCGCGCGCAAGGTCGCACAGGAGCTGTCCGCAGACCCCGAGCAGGCCTGGCGGGTGCACGCGCGTGAAGAGCTCGGCATCGATCCGGACGACCTGCCCTCACCCTGGACCGCAGCCGGCTCGTCGTTCGTGGCTTTCTCCCTCGGCGCAGTGATCCCGGTCCTGCCCTACCTGCTGGGCGCCACGTCGCTGCTGCTGTCGGTTCTGCTCGCCGCGGTGGCGCTCTTCGGCGCGGGGGCGCTCGTGAGCCGCTTCACGGTGCGTAGCGCCTGGTACAGCGGACTGCGCCAGCTCACCCTCGGCGCGGCAGCCGCCGGTCTCACCCACCTGGTCGGACAAGCAGTCGGCACCGGCGTCTGAGCCCTCTTGACGGCTGCGTTTCGTGTAGCGTTCAGATCGTTCTGCGATGGGCCAACGTCGTCCCGGGTAAGCAGGCGAGCAGCACCCCGGTGACGACTGTTCGGAGAGCCCCGCAATGACGTCTTTCTCGACTGTGCCTACGGCGCAGGGCCTGTACGACCCGAGTCAGGAGCACGACGCCTGCGGCGTCGCCTTCGTGGTCGACATTGCCGGCCGCGCCACGCATGCGATCCTCGACGACGGGCTCAACGCCCTGCGCAACCTCGAACACCGCGGCGCCTCCGGCAGCGAGCCCGACTCCGGCGACGGCGCCGGCATCTTGCTGCAGGTCCCGGACGCCTTCCTGCGGGAGGTTCTTGACGTCGACCTGCCCGAGGTCGGCCACTACGCGATCGGTACGGCGTTCCTGTCCCACGATGCGGCCGAGCGGGCCGAGGTCATGGCCCGCATCGACGCCATCGCGGCGGAGGAGGGCCTGACGACGCTGACCTGGCGCGAGCTGCCGGTCGACCCGGACGGTGCCGGGCTCGGAGAGACGGCGCGCTCGGTCATGCCGTCCTTCCACCAGGTGGTCCTGGCGGCGGGCGAGACGCCCTTGACGCCGTACGCCCTGGAGCGACGGGCCTACGTCACCCGCAAGCGGGCCGAGAACGAGACCGGCACCTACTTCCCGTCGCTGTCGGCGCGCACCCTGGTCTACAAGGGAATGCTCACGACCGGGCAGCTCGAGCCGTTCTTCCCCGACCTGTCCGACCCTCGGGTGGTCAGCGCCCTGGCCCTGGTGCACAGCAGGTTCTCGACCAACACGTTCCCGAGTTGGCCGCTCGCCCACCCCTACCGCTACATCGCGCACAACGGCGAGATCAACACCGTGCGCGGCAACCGCAACTGGATGCGGGCCCGCGAGGCGCTGCTGCGCGGACCGGAGGAGCTGCCGGACGACCTGACCCGGCTCTTCCCGATCTGTACGCCGGGAGCCTCCGACAGCGCGACATTCGATGAGGTGCTCGAGCTCCTGCACATGGCCGGCCGCTCCCTGCCGCATGCCGTGCTGATGATGGTCCCCGAGGCGTGGGAGAACGCGCCAGACATGGACCAGGTGAAGCGCGACTTCTACGCCTTCCACTCGACCGTCATGGAGCCGTGGGACGGCCCGGCCTGCGTGACCTTCACTGACGGGTCGCTCATCGGAGCGGTGCTGGACCGCAACGGGCTGCGGCCCAGTCGCTGGTGGGAGACCGCGGACGGTCGCGTCATCCTCGCCTCGGAGGTCGGCGTGCTCGAGCTGCCGGCAGACCAGATCGTGCGCAAGGGTCGCCTGCAGCCGGGCAAGATGTTCCTCGTCGACACCGCCCGCGGGCGCATCGTCGACGACGAGGAGATCAAGGGCGAGCTCGCGACCGAGCACCCCTACGGCGACTGGCTGCACAGCGGTCTGCTGCACCTGGACCAGCTGCCCGAACGCGAGCACGTGGTCTTCTCGCACGAGTCGGTCTTCCGCCGTCAGCAGACCTTCGGCTACACCGAGGAGGAACTGCGGATCCTGCTGACGCCGATGGCCAAGACGGGTGGCGAGGCGCTGGGGTCCATGGGGACCGACACCCCGGTGGCCGTGCTCTCCCAGCGTCCGCGGCTGCTCTTCGACTACTTCAGTCAGCTCTTCGCGCAGGTCACGAACCCACCGCTGGACGCCATCCGTGAGGAGCTCGTGACGTCGCTGTCGGGCTCGATCGGCCCGGAGCAGAACCTGCTCACGCCCTCAGCGGCCTCCTGCCGGCAGGTGGTGGTGCCGTTCCCCGTCATCGACAACGACGAGCTGGCCAAGATCACCCACATCAACGAAGACGGCGACCTGCCGGGGTTCTCGGCCGTGACGGTGCAGGGCCTCTACCCCGTCAACGGCGGTGGCGAAGCCCTGCGCGACGCCCTCGACCGGGTCCGGCGGGAGACGTCTACCGCCATCGCGGCGGGCGCGCGCATCATCGTGCTGAGCGACCGGGACTCGACCGCCCACATGGCCCCGATCCCGTCGCTGCTCCTGACCAGCGCGGTCCACCACCACCTCATCCGGGAGAAGACCCGCACCCGGGTCGGCCTGGTCGTCGAGGCCGGCGACGCCCGCGAGGTGCACCACATCGCGCTGCTCGTCGGCTTCGGCGCCGCTGCGGTCAACCCCTACCTGGGCTTCGAGACCATCGAGGACCTCATCACCAGCGGGATGCTGCCCGGGGTCGAGGTCAAGACCGCGCTGAAGAACTACATCAAGGGCCTGGGCAAGGGCGTGCTCAAGGTCATGTCGAAGATGGGCATCTCGACGATCTCGTCGTACACCGGTGCTCAGGTGTTCGAGGCGCTGGGGCTGTCGCAGGAGCTGGTCGACGAGTACTTCACCGGCACGACGTCACGGCTCGGTGGCATCGGGCTGCAGGTCATCGCCGACGAGGTCGCCGCCCGGCACGCGAAGGCCTATCCGGCCAACCCGACCGAGCGCGCGCACCGGCGGCTCGAGATCGGCGGGGAGTACCAGTGGCGCCGCGAGGGCGAGGTGCACCTGTTCAACCCGGAGACGGTGTTCGCGCTGCAGCACTCGACCCGCGAGCAGAAGTACGACGTCTTCCAGACCTACACCGCCAAGGTCGACGAGCTGTCGAGCCAGGCGGGCACGTTGCGCGGGCTGTTCCGCTTCCGCGACGGGCTGCGCCCCCCGGTGCCGATCGACGAGGTCGAGCCGGTCAGCGAGATCGTCAAGCGCTTTAACACCGGCGCGATGTCGTACGGCTCGATCTCCGCCGAGGCGCACGAGACGCTGGCGATCGCGATGAACCGGCTCGGCGCCCGCAGCAACACCGGTGAGGGCGGCGAGGACGCCGACCGGCTCTACGACCCGGAGCGGCGCAGCGCCATCAAGCAGGTCGCCTCCGGGCGCTTCGGGGTGACGAGCGAGTACCTCCTCAACGCCACCGACATCCAGATCAAGATGGCGCAGGGGGCCAAGCCGGGCGAAGGCGGCCAGCTGCCCGGCCACAAGGTCTATCCCTGGGTCGCCAAGACCCGCTACTCCACCCCCGGTGTGGGGCTGATCAGCCCGCCGCCGCACCACGACATCTACTCGATCGAAGACCTGGCGCAGCTCATCCATGACCTCAAGAACGCCAACCGCGACGCCCGGATCCACGTCAAGCTCGTCGCCGAGGTGGGTGTCGGCACCGTCGCCGCCGGCGTGTCCAAGGCGCACGCCGACGTCGTGCTCATCTCGGGTCATGACGGCGGCACCGGCGCCTCGCCGCTGACCTCGCTCAAGCACGCCGGTGCACCCTGGGAGCTCGGCCTCGCCGAGACCCAGCAGACCCTGCTGCTCAACGGCTTGCGCGACCGCGTCGTGGTGCAGGTCGACGGCCAGCTCAAGACCGGGCGCGACGTGGTCATCGGCGCGCTGCTCGGCGCCGAGGAGTACGGCTTCGCGACGGCGCCGCTGGTCGTGAGCGGTTGCATCATGATGCGCGTCTGCCACCTCGACACCTGCCCCGTTGGCGTCGCGACCCAGAACCCCGAGCTGCGCAAGCGGTTCTCGGGCAAGGCCGACTACGTCGTGACCTTCTTCGAGTACATCGCCCAGGAGGTGCGCGAGATCCTCGCGGGGCTGGGCTTCCGGTCGCTGCAGGAGGCGATCGGTCAGGTCGGTGTCCTCGACACCCAGCTGGCGATCGAGCACTGGAAGGCCGCGGGCCTGGACCTGCAGCCGATCCTGCACCTGCCCGACGTCCCGGCCGGGACGTCACTCACCTGCACCCAGGAGCAGGACCATGGCCTGGACGCAGCGCTCGACAACACGCTCATCTCCCTGGCCGAGGCCGCCCTCACCGACGCCAAGCCGGTGCGCATCGAGCTGCCCGTGCGCAACGTCAACCGGACGGTCGGCACCATGCTCGGCGCTGAGGTGACCCGTCGTTACCGCGGGGTCGGCCTGCCCGAGGGCACGATCGACATCACCCTGACCGGTTCGGCCGGCCAGTCGCTCGGGGCCTTCCTTCCACGAGGCATCACGCTGCGGCTGTTCGGGGATGCGAACGACTACGTCGGTAAGGGCCTCAGCGGCGGTCGCGTCGTCGTACGGCCAGACCTCGCAGCGAGGTTCGCCGCGCAGGACAACGTCATCGCCGGCAACACCCTGCTGTACGGCGCCACGAGCGGGTCGCTGTTCGTGCGCGGCGTGGTGGGGGAGCGCTTCTGTGTCCGCAACTCCGGCGCGACCGCGGTGGTCGAGGGCGTCGGCGACCACGCCTGCGAGTACATGACCGGCGGTCGGGTCGCGATCCTCGGGCGGACCGGACGCAACATCGCCGCCGGGATGAGCGGGGGCGTGGCCTACGTCCTCGACCTCGACGAACGGCTGGTCAACCGCGAGATGGTCGACCTCGAGAGCCTCGACGCCGGCGACATCGAGACGCTGCGTCAGATGCTCGTCGACCACGCCCTGGAGACGGCCTCCCCGGTCGCACAGGCGCTGGTCGACACCCCGGAGTGGACCCGCTTCACCAAGGTCATGCCGCGCGACTACAAGAAGGTGCTGCTGGCGATGGAGCAGGCGCGCCGCGACGGCACCGACATCGACGAGGCCGTCATGGCCGCGAGCAAGGGCTAGGGCGATGGCTGACCCCACCGGCTTTCTCAAGCACGGGCGCGAGCTCCCGACCCGGCGTCCGGTCGACGTGCGCATCCGGGACTGGAAGGAGGTCTACGAGGACTTCCCGGCAGACCACCTGCACGACCAGGCCGCGCGCTGCATGGACTGCGGGATCCCCTTCTGCCACAACGGCTGTCCGCTCGGCAACCTGATCCCCGAGTGGAACGACCTCGTCTACCGCGGCGACTGGGCTGAGGCCGGCGAGAGACTGCACGCCACGAACAACTTCCCGGAGTTCACTGGCCGGCTGTGTCCCGCCCCGTGCGAGGCATCGTGCGTGCTGGGGATCAACGCTGACCCGGTCACCATCAAGCAGGTCGAGGTCGAGATCGCCGACCGGATGTGGGCCGACGGCGCGATCGCTCCGGTCCTGCCCGCAGAGCACACGGGCAAGCGGGTGGCCGTCGTGGGATCCGGGCCGGCGGGTCTGGCGGCGGCTCAGCAGCTCACCCGCGCCGGTCACGACGTGACGGTGTTCGAGCGCCAGGCGCGCATCGGCGGCCTGCTGCGCTACGGCATCCCCGAGTTCAAGATGGAGAAGGCGGTGCTCGACCGCCGGCTCGCGCAGATGGCGGCGGAGGGCACGCAGTTCCGGGCCGGTGTCGAGGTCGGTGTGGACGTGACCGCGGACGAGCTGCGTGCGTCGTACGACGCCGTGGTCCTGGCCGGTGGCGCGACGGTGCCGCGGGACCTGCCGGTGCCGGGCCGGGAGCTGTCCGGCATCCACGTGGCCATGGACTACCTCAAGCCCGCCAACGAGGTGCAGGAGGGCAGCCGGGACGCCTGGCCCATCACGGCGCAGGGCAAGGACGTCGTCATCATCGGCGGCGGCGACACCGGTGCCGACTGCCTCGGCACGGCCCACCGTCAGGGCGCCCGATCGGTGCACCAGCTCGAGATCATGCCCGAGCCGCCCGGCACCCGAGACGCTTCGACCCCCTGGCCGACCTGGCCGCTGATGCTGCGTACCAGCAGCGCCCACGAGGAGGGCGGAGAGCGGCTCTTCTCGGTCAACACCGTCCGCTTCACCGGCGTCGACGGCGCCGTCTCGGGCATCGAGCTCGTGGACGTGGAGCTGGTGGCCGGCTCGTTCGTCCCGGTCGAGGGGACCACCCGCGTCCTTCCTGCCCAGCTGGTGCTGCTGGCGATGGGATTCCTCGGACCCCAACGCGAGGGCCTGGTCGAGCAGCTCGGGGTTGAGGTGGACCAGCGCAGCAACGTCGTGCGCGATGCGTCGTGGTCCGCCACGGTCCCCGGGGTCTTCGTCTGCGGGGACATGGGACGCGGTCAGTCGCTGATCGTCTGGGCCATCGCCGAGGGTCGGGCCGCCGCCGCGGCCGTCGACCGGCACCTGATGGGGGAGACCTCGCTCCCGTCGCCCATCCTGCCGACGAGTCGATAGAGAACTTGCAACTACAGGTGTAACTCACTTAGCATGTGGGGAGCAGTCCGGCGTCCGACCGGACTGACCGTCACCCACCTGGAGGTGTTGCACCATGCGCGTCACCGCAGACCCGTTCCTGGCCGAGTTCGACCGCCTCGCGCAGCAGGTGTTCGGCGCGTCCGAAGGGGCCGGGATGCCCGTCGACGTGACCCGGCGCGGCGACCAGCTCACCGTCCGGTTCGACGTGCCCGGCGTACGGGCCGACGACCTCAGCCTGAGCCTGGAGAACCACGTCCTCACCGTCACGGCCGAGCGGCACGCGTCCTACGGCGACGACGAGAAGGTCCTCGTGCAGGAGCGCTTCGATGGCAGCATGACCCGCCGGATCCGCGTGCCTGACTGGGTTGACGGCGAGCGGGTCACGGCCGAGCACGCCGACGGTGTGCTGACGATCGTGCTGCCCGTCGCCGAGCAGGCCAAGCCCCGGCGCATCGAGATCCGGGCGGTGGGGACCCCGTCGAGCCAGGCCTCGATCGACGCGTGACCCTGCCCTTCGACGACCCGGCCGCACCGCTGTACTCGGTGGGCCAGGTCGCCGACATGCTGGAGGTCCAGCCGGCGTTCCTGCGCCGGCTGGACACCCAGCAGCTGGTCAGCCCGGCCCGCTCGGACGGCCAGCAGCGCCGTTACAGCCGGGACGACGTCCGCGACGTGCAGGAGGTCGTCGGGCTGGTCGCCGAGGGCCTGACGCTCGAAGGCGTACGGCGGGTCCTGGACCTGCAGGCGCAGGTGCGTGAGTTGCAGGCCCAGGTCGCGGCCTTGCGCGACACCGCAGGCCCTCGGCGGGCCTAGGCTCGGGCCGGTGAAGCGCCGCGCCAAGATCGTCTGCACGCTCGGGCCAGCCACGCACTCCTACGAAGGGGTGCGCGCGCTCGTCTACGCCGGCATGGACGTCGCCCGGCTGAACTTCTCGCACGGCAGCCACGAGCAGCACCGTGAGGCCTACACCTGGGTCCGGCAGGCCTCCGACGAGTCCGGTCGAGGCGTCGGGGTGCTGGCCGACCTGCAGGGTCCGAAGATCCGGCTCGGCCGGTTCGCGGACGGCCCGACCGTGTGGGCCACCGGCGAGCGCGTGACCATCACCACCGACGACATCGTCGGCACCCCGACCCGCGTCTCGACGACGTACGCCGGTCTGGCGGCCGACCTGTCCGTCGATGACCGCGTCCTCGTCGACGATGGGCGGGTCGCCCTGCGCGTGGTCGAGGTCGACGGACCCGACGTGCACCTGCTGGTGACCGAGGGGGGCCCGGTCAGCAACAACAAGGGTCTGTCCCTGCCCGGGATCCCGGTGAGCGTCCCGGCCCTGTCGGACAAGGACAGCGAGGACCTCCGCTTCGCGCTCGGGCTGCGGGTCGACATGGTCGCGCTGTCGTTCGTGCGCTCACCGGCCGACCTGCTGGACGTGCACCGGGTGATGGACGAGCACTCCACCCGGCTGCCAGTCCTGGCCAAGATCGAGAAGCCGCAGGCGGTCGACAACCTCGAGGCGATCGTCGAGGCCTTTGACGGGATCATGGTCGCGCGCGGTGACCTCGGCGTCGAGATGCCGCTGGAGCGGGTCCCGCTGGTGCAGAAGCGCGCCGTCCAGGCCGCGCGCGAGCTCGCCAAGCCGGTCATCGTCGCGACCCAGATGCTCGACTCGATGATCGGCGCCTCCCGCCCCACCCGGGCCGAGGCGAGCGACGTCGCCAACGCCGTGCTCGACGGCGCCGACGCCGTGATGCTCTCCGGTGAGACGAGCATCGGCGCCTACCCGGTCGAGTCGGTCGCCACGATGGCCCGGATCGTGGTGGCGGCTGAGGAGGAGCTGAGCAAGGTCCCCCCGGTCGTTCGCCAGGCCACCACTGTGAGCGGCGCGATCGCCCGAGCCGCGGCCGAGGTGGGCCGCAGCGTGGGTGCGTCGGCCCTGGTGGCCTTCACCCAGTCGGGGACGACGGCGCGCCTGCTGGCCGAGCACCGCTCGCCGATCCCGCTGCTCGCCTTCACTCCCGTGGCTGACGTGCGGAGCCAGCTGGCGCTGACGTGGGGCGTCGAGACCTTTCTCGTCCCGTCCGTCCTGCACACGGACGAGATGGTCGGCCAGGTCGACAGCGCGATGCTCGAACTCGGTCGGATGGAGCCCGGCGAGCTCATCACCATCGTCGCGGGTAGCCCGCCGGCGACGAGCGGCTCGACCAACGCGATGCGGGTGCACCGGCTCGGCGGATGGGTGTCTCCGAGCGTGGTGGGCGCGCTGGAGGTGGCCTACGAGACGCCACCCGAGGCCTGACGGGCCGCGGGGCGTCCGAGGGTGCCCCCGGTGGGATTCGAACCCACACTGTCGGTGGTTTGAGCACCGTGCGTCTGCCGGTTGCGCGACGGGGGCGAGGCGGTGCTCGAAGCCTACGGGCCCCCTAGAGTCGGATCCGTGAACGCGCCGCTGCGGGTCCTCATCGCCGAGGACGAGGCGCTCATCCGGCTCGACCTGCGCGAGATGCTGGTCGAAGAGGGCTACGACGTCTGCGGCGAGGCAGCGGACGGGCTGGCCGCCGTACGCCTGGCCCACGAGCTCGCTCCGGACGTGGTGCTGATGGACGTGAAGATGCCGCTGCTCGACGGCATCTCGGCCGCGGGTCAGATCAGCGCGGCGCACCTGGCGCCCGTCGTCATGCTCACCGCGTTCAGTCAGCGCGACCTCGTCGACCAGGCCCGCCAGGCCGGGGCACTGGCCTACCTCGTCAAGCCCTTTCAACGCCACGACCTCCCCCCGGCGATCGAGCTGGCGGTCGCCCGGTACGCCGAGCTGCGCGCCCTGGAAGGCGAGGTGAGCGACCTGGGCGAGCGGCTGGCGACGCGCACGCTCGTCGATCGCGCCAAGGGGGTCCTGCAGTCAGCGCACGGGTTGACCGAGCCGGACGCGTTCCGCTGGATCCAGCGCCGCTCGATGGACCAGCGCGTCACGATGCGGGCAGTGGCGCAGGCTGTGGTGGACGGGGTCGCCACGCCCTGACACCCGTTCTCGGTGTGCTGGACCCATGGTCACGTTCCGGCAACGGAGTAGATCGTGCGGCCCCGTTTCCTGGCCCTCGCGCAGCGACCCGGCTAGGTTCGGCCCGCTATCACCACGAGGCCCGGAGCTACCGGGCCTCCCTTGCAGGAGGTCTTGTGCACTCACCTCGTCTCATTCGCGTCATCTCAACGCTGGGTATCACCGCTCTTGCGCTCACGGCCTGCGGCGACTCGCGGGAAGACACCGGCTCCGACGGAGCCGACGGCGCCAGCAAGAGCTACACGATCGGCGTGATCGCTCCGCTGACCGGTGACCTGTCCGCGATCGGCCTCGGCATCAAGAACGGCGTCGACCTCGCGGTCAAGCAGGCCAACGAGAAGAAGACCGTCAAGGGCGTCACCCTCAAGCTGGATGCGCAGGACGACACGGCCAAGGCCGACGTCGGCGCGACCGTCGCGGCCAAGCTCGTCGCCGACCAGTCCGTCGTCGGTGTCGTCGGCCCGCTCAATTCCAGCGTCGCCAAGTCAGTCGCCCCGGTGCTCTCGCAGGCCAACCTGACCGAGATCTCCCCGGCCAACTCCAACGTCGACCTCACCGGCCGTGGCGCCCTCGCCACGGGCGGCACGCAGACCCGGCCGTACAAGAGCTACTTCCGCGTCGTGGCGACCGACGACATCCAGGGCCCGTTCGCGGCGCAGTTCGCCGTGAAGACCCTGGGCAAGAAGACGATCGCTATCGTCCACGACAAGAAGGCCTATGGCCAGGGCCTCGCGGAGGCTTTCGCCAAGCAGGCAGCCGCTGACGGCGCCAAGGTCCTCAAGACCGAGACCATCAACCCCGGCGACAAGGACTTCTCCGCCACGGTCACCAAGCTCAAGGCGCAGAGCCCCGACTTCGTCTTCTACGGCGGGGAGTACCCCGAGGCCTCGCTGCTCACCAAGCAGCTCAAGGCAGCCGGCCTGAAGATCCCGCTGATGGGTGGCGACGGCGTCCAGGCTGACGACTACATCAAGATCGGTGGAGCCGCGGCGGAGGGCGACTACGCGACCGCGCTGGGTGCCCCGACCGAGTCGCTCGACTCGGCGAAGACCTTCGTCTCGGATTACGCCGCCCAGAAGTACGCCGAGCCGATCGGCCCGTACGGCGCCTACGCCTACGACGCTGCCAACGTGATCATCAACGCGCTGGCCAAGGCGATCGAGGACGGAAAGACGAGCGGTCAGGAGCTCCGCGACGCGGTCACGGCTGCCGTGGGTGCGGTGGACTTCGACGGAGCCACCGGCAAGATCTCGTTCGACAAGTTCGGTGACACCAACAGCAAGGTCCTGACGGCCTACACCGTCAAGGGCGGCAAGTTCGAAGCCGCCAAGACAGACACCTTCAAGTAGCTGCGCCCGAGGGGGCGGTGACCGCGATGCTGCGGTCACTGCCCCCTCGTCGTACCGTTTGCTGATCAATCGGAGGTGGCGTGGATCTTTTCCTGCAGCAGCTCGTCAACGGGCTCGTCCTGGGAGCGACGTACGGCCTGATCGCGCTGGGGTACACGATGGTCTACGGCATCGTGCAGCTGATCAACTTCGCGCACGGCGAGATCTTCATGCTCGGTGGCTTCGGCTCACTGACCACCTACCTCACCCTGCCTTCCGGCACCCCGACCGCGGTGGCGCTGCCGATGATGCTGGTGGGGGGCATCCTCGTCAGCGTCACGATGGCGGTCCTGATGGAGCGCTTCGCCTATCGGCCGCTGCGCGGCGCACCCCGGCTGGCCCCGTTGATCACGGCGCTGGGTGTGTCCATCGCGCTGCAGGAGATCGTCCGCAACTTCTATCCCAATGCCAAGAGCGCGCGTAACTTCCCGCAGCTGGTCGACCCGGACAAGCGCTTCACGATCGTGGGTGACGTCAGCATCAGCGCGCCCAACCTGCTGACCGTCGTCGTGGCCGTGGTGGGCATGATCGTGCTGTCGACCTACGTCCGGCGCAGTCGCACCGGCCGGGCCATGCAGGCGACGGCGCAGGACCCCGACACGGCCCGACTGATGGGGATCAACACGGATCGCATCATCGTCACGGCTTTCGTCCTGGGTGCGGCGCTCGCCGCGGTGGCTGGCCTCATGCACGGGCTGCGCTTTGGTCAGGTCGACTTCCGGATGGGCTTCCTCATCGGCATCAAGGCGTTCACCGCGGCCGTGCTCGGCGGCATCGGCAACATCTCCGGCGCCGTCCTGGGCGGTTTCACCCTGGGCCTGGTGGAGGTCATGGCGACGCAGTACGCACCGGAGCCGTTTGCCGGGGGAGCCTGGAAGGACGCTTGGGCGTTCGTCGTGCTCATCATCGTGCTCGTCTTCCGACCGACCGGCCTGCTCGGCGAGCGCGTCTCCGCCCGCGCATGATCTACCTCGAGATCGCGCGGACCCGTCTGCGCAGCAAGCTCGGCCCGATCGCCATGCCCATCGGGCTGCTCGGCGCGCTCCTGTTGCTGGTCGGCTGCTTCCTGCCCTGGTCCACCTACGCCGGCTTCCCGGGCAAGATGCTCAACACGACGCCGGGCGGCGCGCGGCTGTACGTCCTGCTGCTGGCGCTGTTCGCCGTGCTGTTCCTGGTCGACTGGCCCGGGCGCTCCAAGGCGCTGCGCGGCACCTCGCTGTTCGCGCTGATCATCACCGCGCTGACCACGCTGTTCATCGCCTACGCCGGAGGTGGGCTGGTCAACTGCGGGGTCGGGGTGTTCGTCGCCCTCGTGGGTGCGTTGGTCTACGTGGTGGGCGCGCAGGCGATGCCGGAGGACACCGAGCCGGCACCGATCCGCGACCTGCCGGACCGGGGTTGGCGGACGCTGGTCGAGACGCTGCTCGTGGTCGGCGCTGCTGTGTCTGCGCTGCTCATCTTCGTCATCGGGCTCGGCATCCCGACCGCCTCGATCGCCGAAGGGCCCGACCGCCGCCTAGGCGGGGCGATCTCGTTGAACGACCTGACCAATGAGAGCCAGTTCCTGTGCTTTCTGCTGTTCCTGTGCGCTGCGGTGCTGGGCCTGAGCCGGATCGGCTTGGTGGCCAGCCTGGGCGCGCTGACCAAGAAGCACTCCAAGGTGATGGTGGCGGCCTCCCTGATGGCCGCCGTCGTCTTCCCGTTCACCCAGGGCGGAGACGGGTACTCGCTGCGCATCGCCGCCAGCATCGGCGTGTTCGCCGCGGCCGCCATCGGCCTGAACATCGTGGTCGGCCTGGCTGGTCTGCTCGACCTCGGCTACATCGCCTTCTTCGGCGTGGGGGCCTACTTCGCCGCGCTGGTCAGCGGCAGCGTCACCAGCGTCCTGGACGTCGACTTCCCCTTCGTGGTCACGATCTTCTTGGCGGCGGCCATCAGCGGGATCTTCGGCATCCTCTTGGGCGCCCCGACGCTCCGACTGCGGGGCGACTACCTCGCGATCGTGACGCTGGGCTTCGGTGAGATCTTCCGGATCACCGTCAACAACCTCGATGGCTCGGCCGGGCCCTCGCTGACCAACGGCCCCAATGGCATCAGCAACATCCCGGACCTCGCGCTGCCTGGTGGTTTCAGCTTTGGGGACAACCACACCCTGTTCGGCGTCGACCTGCCCTTCCAGGCCAACTACTACTGGCTCGAGATCGTCCTCGTCGCCGTGGTGATGACGGCGTTCCTGCGGCTGGCGGAGTCCCGCATCGGGCGGGCCTGGGTGGCCATCCGCGAGGACGAGCTGGCCGCTGCAGCGACCGGCATCAACACCACCCGGCTCAAGCTGCTCGCGTTCGCGCTCGGTGCGACCCTGGCCGGAGCGGCGGGCAGCATCAACGCCCACGTCGTGAAGGTGGCAGCGCCCGACTCGTTCACCTTCTTGGAGTCCGCGCTGCTGCTGGCTGCCGTCATCCTGGGTGGGATGGGCACGGTCCAAGGAGCGCTGCTGGGGGCCACCGTGCTGTACCTGCTGCCGGAAAAGCTGCGCTTCCTTCAGGACCTGCGGCTG
>JANPHZ010000196.1:0-3271 GCA_031424715.1 Frankiaceae bacterium | reverse complement strand
CCCGTGACGGCCTGGACGTCGAGCAGCACCCGCCGGTTGAGGTCGCGGGCGAGCAGGCCGGCCAGCAGCGCCCCAGGGGTCTGGGCCGCGTCCTCGCAGCCGAGCCCGGCGGCGCTCGAGTCACCGAGGACCGCCAGGTGCAGCGGCTTGCGACCGCGGCGCGGGCGCCCGTAGGACCCACTCGGGTCGGGGGCGTGCTCGGTCGGTTCGCCGATCGCGTGCCGGGCCAGTCGGGCCTCGGCCAGGATGACGCCCCAGCCCAGGACGCCGAGGCCGCCGGCGGTGCCGGCGGCGACGCCCGCCCGGCTGGCGACCCAGGCGGCGCGCCGGCCGGGACGCGGCACGGCCAGGCTCACCGGACCCGCCCGCGAAGGAACGCCCGCACCGCCTCGCGGGCTCCGCGGGAGATGTGCGTGCCGTGCGTGAAGGCGACCGTCTCGTAGTCGAGGTCGGCGAGCCGGTCGGCCGACTCACGCGACAGCCGGATGTCGGTGCAGAACGTCTTGGGCGCGTAGCGCAGGCCGCGCAGGTTGAAGATCGAGTCGCCGGTGATGAGCACCCCGGTGGGCTCGTGCAGCAGCGAGCTGTGGCCGGGCGTGTGCCCGGGGGTGTGTACGACGCGCAGGCCGCCCGGCAGCACCGCGTCGTCGGCGAACGTCTCGGCGACCTCGACCTTGGCGAAGCCGCTCGGCAGCTTGCCGAAGAAGCGCCCTGCCCGGCTGGACGGGTCGAGCGACGGGCTCTTGCCGTCGCGCAGGTAGGACGCGTCGCGGTCGTGCGCCATGACCTGCGCGCCCGTGGCCTGCTGGGTCGCGGCGAGCCCGCCGGCGTGGTCGTGGTGCGCGTGGGTGAGCACGATCCGGCGTACGTCGGTGGGGTTCTTGCCCAGGCCGGTGATGGCGGCGAGCAGCTTCTTGTCGGCCCGCTTCAGGCCGGCGTCGACGAGGGTGAGGCTGCCGTCGCCCTCCTCGAGCAGGAAGGAGTTGATGAGGTCGGCGGGGGTCGTCGGGATGCGCCAGATCCCCGTGGCCAGCTGCACCGCGGTCATGTCGCACCCCCTCGCTCGCCTGGCTTACTCACCGGTAACCGCAACCCTAGCCGCGGGCCCTGGCTAGCCTGCGCCCATGCAGGTCAGCGAGCACATGATCGATCTCGTCGGTAACACCCCTTTGGTCCGGCTCAACCGGGTCACCGAGGGGATCGCGGCGCAGGTCCTGGCGAAGGTCGAGTACTTCAACCCCGGCGGGTCGGTGAAGGACCGCATCGCCCTCGCGATGGTCGAGGACGCCGAGCGGTCCGGAGCGCTGCAGCCCGGCGGGGTGATCGTCGAGCCGACCTCGGGCAACACCGGCGTGGGCCTGGCGCTGGTCGCGCAGAAGAAGGGCTACACCTGCGTCTTCGTCTGCCCCGACAAGGTGGCCAAGGACAAGATCGACGTGCTCCGGGCCTACGGCGCGCGGGTGGAGGTCTGCCCGACCGCCGTCGACCCCGAGGACCCGCGCTCCTACTACAGCGTCTCGGATCGCCTCGCCCGGGAGATCCCCGGTGCATGGAAGCCCGACCAGTACTCCAACCCCAACAACCCGCGGGCCCACTACGAGAGCACCGGCCCCGAGATCTGGGCGCAGACCGACGGCCGCGTCACGCACTTCGTGGCCGGTGCCGGCACGGGCGGCACGCTCGGCGGGGTCGGGCGCTACCTCAAGGAGGTGTCCGGCGGCGCGGTCAAGATCTACGGCGCCGACCCGGTCGGCTCGGTCTACTCCGGCGGGGACGGCCGGCCCTACCTCGTCGAGGGCGTCGGCGAGGACTTCTGGCCCACGACGTACGACGCCGCGATCCCGGACGGCATCGTCGCGGTCAGCGACCGAGACTCGTTCGCGATGACCCGACGGCTCGCCCGCGAAGAGGGCCTGCTCGTCGGCGGCTCCTGCGGGATGGCGGTCGTGGCGGCGCTGCAGGTCGCTGCCGAGGCCGGACCGGACGCGGTCGTCGTCGTCCTGCTGCCCGACAGCGGGAAGGGCTACCTGAGCAAGATCTTCAACGACGAGTGGATGGCCGACTACGGCTTCCTGCAGGCCGACGGCCAGCAGACCGTCGGTGACGTGATGGCCCGCAAGCAGACCTCGGGCTCGCTACCGTCGTTCGTGCACACGCACCCGACCGAGACGGTGCGCGAGGCCATCGACATCCTGCGGGAGTACGGCGTCTCGCAGATGCCTGTCGTCCGCGCGGAGCCCCCGGTGATGACCGCTGAGATCGTCGGGGCGGTGCACGACCGGGACCTGCTGGACGCGCTGTTCACGGGCAGGGCCCAGCTCGCTGACCGGTTGGCCGATCACCTGTCGCCGCCGCTGCCGCTCGTCGGAGCTGGCGAATCGGTCACCGCGGCGATGGGTGCGCTCGAGCACGCCGACGCCGCGGTGGTGGTCGCCGACGGCCGTCCGGTCGGCGTACTTACCCGGCAGGACGTGCTCGCGTTCTTGTCTGCCGCTCCCGCTTGAGCGAGGCGCTGCGGCTGAGCTGCGCTCGGCGCTGCGCCTTCGGTGCTTGAGGCGCCTTCGCCGCAGCTCAGCCTCCGCGCCCCACCGTTGCGTCAGTCGACGGGTGCGTTGCTGCCGCTCACCGTGACTGACGCAAGGGTGAACTGCGGCGGCGGCGGAGGTGGACTGCGGCCGCGAGTGAGGCGGCGCCGAGGGCGAGCCAGGGCAGCAGCGGGAGCAGACCGGTCGCGGCGAGGACGCCCTGACGCGGGGGAGCTTGCGTCGTGGTGGGCGGGGCGACGACGGGCGGGCGGACGACGGCGGGCGCGGCGCCGGTGAGCCGGGCCGGCCCACTGAGCCGGAGCGCGTAGAAGCCGGTGTTGCCGTCGGTGTACCAGATCTCGTTGCGCTCGGGGACGTACGCCGGCGCCGACATCGCATAGCCGCCACCGGACGAGGGCTTGTTGAAGTAGCCCACCTCGACGGGCTTGGTCACGTCGGTGATGTCGAACAGCCGCAGGCCTGACGCGATCATGCTGCAGCCGACGACCGTCGGGTCGGTGCGGGTGGGCAGCGAGCAGTAGTGCCCGGCGTACCCCTGCACCCCGCTCGTCGCGCCGGGGTCGTTGCGGGAGTCGCCCGCCCGCGCGGCGGTCTCGTGCACGGCCAGGCGAAGGTTGGACACGACGAACGGCTTCTTCGGATCTTCGATGTCGATGATCCGACCGGCGCCGATGAGCGAGGTCGGGTCGTACGTCGTCCCGCCGTTGAGGGTGCGCGAGTTGTAC
>JANPHZ010000195.1:0-3419 GCA_031424715.1 Frankiaceae bacterium | reverse complement strand
GCTGCGGCGCAACACCCGGATGTACGCCGTCGCGTTCTCGATGGACGTCAACGGTGACGTCTACCTCGTCGGGCGGTTGCCGCTCGCCGCGATCGATGCGGCGGAGGTCGACCGGGTGCTGGGCAGCGTGTTGCAGTACGCCGACGAGTCGTTCGACACGCTGCTCGAGATCGGGTTCGCGGGGTCGATCCGCCGGGAGTGGGCGTGGCGGCAGAAGCGGGGCGAGTCGACGGCCAACCTCGCGGCGTTCGCGCGGTTCGCCGACCCTGACCGGTAGGGCTGCTCGCTGGGGCTCGCCTGCGGCGGCATTCGGCTTGGGCGCTGCGCCTTCGGCGCTTGAGGCGCCTTCAGCCGAGCGCCGCCTTCGGCGCGCTGCCCCCGGGGCTTCACGGATCAAGCCGCGCGCGGAGCGGCCGTCTCACGCTTGGGTCGGTGCGCGTTGATCCGTGAAGCCGCGGCGGGCGGGCCTTGGTGGCGCTCCTCCCGCCACCTCGTCGTGACGTCGAGGGCACTGGCAGGATCGAGCGATGGCCACCCTCGTGCTGCTCCGCCACGGCGAGAGCGACTGGAACAACAAGAACCTGTTCACCGGCTGGGTCGACGTCGACCTCACCGCCAAGGGCGAGGAGCAGGCCCGCCTCGGGGGGCTGATGCTCAAGGAGGCCGGGCTGCTGCCGACGGTCCTGCACACCTCTTTGCTCACCCGCGCGATCCGCACCAGCAACCTGGCCCTGGACGCCTGCGAGCGGTCGTGGATCCCGGTCAAGCGGCACTGGCGGCTCAACGAGCGCCACTACGGCGCGCTGCAGGGCAAGGACAAGGCAGCGACCTTGAAGGAGTACGGCGAGGAGCAGTTCCGGCTCTGGCGCCGCTCCTACGACGTACCGCCCCCGCCCATCGAGCCCGGCAACGAGTGGGACGTCAGCACGGACGAGCGCTATGCCCTGCTGGCGCGCGACCTGGTGCCGCGGACCGAGTGCCTGCAGGACGTCGTCCATCGCCTGCTGCCCTACTGGTACGACGCGATCGTGCCCGACCTGCGAGCCCGCGAGACGGTGCTGATCGCCGCGCACGGCAACTCGCTGCGCGCGCTGGTGATGCACCTCGACGGGCTGACCGAGGATCAGGTCGTCGGGCTCAACATCCCCACCGGCCAGCCGCTGCGCTACGACCTCGACGAGGACACGTTGGCGCCGGTGGTGGCTGGCGGCACCTACCTCGACCCCGAGGCCGCCGCCGCCGCCGCCGAGGCCGTCGCCCGCCAAGGCCACTGACGCTTCAGCCGGCGGCCTCGGTTGCGGGGTGGGTGAGGGCGCTGCCGGCTGACCGCAGGGCGCAGAGCCGGACCAGCTCGTCGTACGCCGGCCGGCCGATCAGCGCGACCAGCTCCGGCCCGTAGGACAGGTAGAGCGGCTCCGCGCCGACGTGGGCCGCCGGCGACGAGGTGCACCACCAGTGCAGATCGGCGCCGCCGGGACCCCAGCCGCGCCGGTCGAACTCGCCGATCGAGTCGACGAGCACCTTCGTCTCGTCCGGCCGCAGGACCTCCTCCTGCGTACGCCGGACCGGCAGCTGCCAGCACACGTCGGGCTTGGTCTCGAGCGGGTGCAGCCCCTCCCGCACCGCGAGGGCGTGCAGCGAACAGCCCTCGCCGCCGGCGAACCCGGGGCGGTTGAGGAAGACGCACGCCCCGTCGACCGTCCGCGTACGCCGGGCGGGCTCGCCCTCGAGCTCGTCGGCCTCGGTGAAGCCGTCACGGCGCCCGGTCTCGGCGTACTGCCAGTGCTTCTTCTTCAGCCGCTGAGCAAAGCTCGCGACGCGGGCCTCGTCCTCGTCGTCGGCGTAGAAGGCGCCGTGGCTGCAGCAGCCGTCGTCGGCCCGGCCCTCGATGACGCCCTCGCAACCCCGCCCGTAGATGCAGGTCCAGTCCGACAGCAGCCAGGTCAGGTCGGCGCGCACGACGTGCGTCGGGTCGGCCGGGTCGGTGAACTCCACCCACTCCCGGGCGAAGTCGGGGGCCACCTCGGGCGCCCCTCGCAGCTGCGGCATCCCGAGGTCGGTCATGACCGCAAACCCTAGGTGCCACGGCTAGCGTCGGCACATGCGGCTCGGGGTGCTGGACGTCGGTTCCAACACTGTTCATCTGCTCGTCGTCGACGCGCACCGCGGCGCGCAGCCCGACGCGGTCCGCTCGCACAAGACCGAGCTGCGGCTGATCGACCTGCTGCAGCCGGACGGTTGCCTGGGCGAGGCGGGCACCTCGGCCCTGGTCGCGGCGGTCTCGTCGGCCCGCGCCGCCGCCGACCAGGAGGGCGTCGAGGACCTGGTGGCCTTTGCGACCTCCGCCGTCCGCGACGCGACCGACGCCCCCGCCGTCCTGGCCCGGGTCGCCGCCGAGACGGGCGTCGACCTGCAGGTGCTCGCGGGAGAGGACGAGGCCCGGCTGACCTTCCTCGCCGTACGACGGTGGTTCGGCTGGAGTGCCGGCCGGCTGCTCAGCCTCGACATCGGTGGCGGCTCGCTCGAGCTCGCCACGGGCCGGCACGAGGAGCCCGACCTGGCCCGGTCGCTGCCGCTCGGTGCGGCCCGACTGACCCGCGACTGGCCCGTCTCCGACCCGCCGCGCAAGGGCGAGCTGACCGCGCTGCGCGCGCACGTGCAGGCCACGCTGGCGGCCGCCGTGGCCGAGCTGGCGTCAGCACCGATCGACCTCGGGGTGGTGACGTCGAAGACCTTCCGCTCGCTCGCGCGGCTCGACGGGGCGGCGCCCTACGCCGAAGGGCCGTGGGTGCGCAGGTCGCTGTCGTCCGCCGGCCTCGACACGATCGTCGACACCCTGACCGGCCTCACCGTGCTCGAGCGGGCCGCCCTGCCGGGGGTCTCCACCAGCCGCGCCCGCCAGCTGCTCGCCGGGGCGATCGTCGCGCAGGAGGCGCTGCGGGCCTTCGACCTCGACGTCGTGCAGGTCTGCCCGTGGGCGCTGCGCGAGGGGATCATCCTGCGCCGGCTGGACTGGCTCGAGGGCACCTGACCCGTACGCTCGGCCGTGCCATGACGAGCCCGACGAGTCCGCTGCCGCACGTGCCGGAGGCCCGGGTGGCGCTTGCCACCGCGTCGGTCTACCCGGAGTCGACAGCGGCGGCCTTTGAGATCGCGGCCCGGCTCGGCTACGACGGCGTCGAAGTCATGGTCTGGACCGATCCGGTCAGCCAGGACGTCACGGCGCTGCGCCGGCTGTCGGACTACCACGGCGTACCGATCCTTGCCCTGCACGCACCGTGCCTGGTGATCACCCAGCGGGTCTGGGGAACGGACCCCTGGGTCAAGCTCGTCAAGGCGCAGCAGGCGGCGGAGGAGGTCGGCGCCCAGACCGTCGTCGTGCACCCGCCGTTTCGCTGGCAGCGCGAATACGCCCGGCA
>JANPHZ010000194.1:0-4655 GCA_031424715.1 Frankiaceae bacterium | reverse complement strand
CCTATGCCGAGGTGCGACTCGTGGACGATGCGGGCCAGCCGGTCGCGCGTGGTGAGGCCGGCCAGGTGCTGGTCCGCTCACCGGCGATGACACCGGGCTACTGGGGTGCCGAGCCTGCGCCCTTCACCGGCGACGGCTGGCTGCGCACGGGCGACGTCGCGCGGATGGACGGCGAGGGCTACCTCACCGTCGGGGGTCGCGCTGTCGACCTCATCATCCGGGGCGGCGTCAACATCTACCCCGGTGAGGTCGAGCGGGCCCTGCTGGCAAGCGGTCTGCTGGCCGACGCCGCCGTGGTCGGGATCCCCTCGCCCGTCGCGGGTCAGAACGTCGCCGCTGCCGTCGTCGCGCTGCCGGGCGTCGAGGTCGACCGCGCCGCGCTGCAGCACGCGGTGCGCGACCGCCTGGGTGCGCACGCGGTGCCGCGACCGCTGCGGGTGGTCGCCGAGCTGCCCCGCAACCGCAACGGCAAGGTCGATAAGGGCGTGCTGCGCGAGCAGCTCAGCGGCGCCACACCAGGCGACGCAGCGGGTAGTCCAGCGGACCGGTGAGGCGCGCCCGGGCGGTGGCTCGCTGTGCTGCCGTGGCCCGACCGGCGTAGAACGAGGCCAGCACCAGTTCGGGGTCAGCCGGACGGGAGAACACCCGGTCATCGACCTCGGCGTCCGGCCGGTGTTCCAGGTCGGTGGGGAACGGCTCGTCCAGGGTGCCCAGGGCAGCGAGCACGTCGCCGTACGGCGTCCCGCGTACGGCGTCGCCGCGGCGGGGCACGATCCCCACCAGCAGCGGAGCCACCGACAGGGCAAGGGGCAGGAGCCGGTCGAGGTCGAGCAGCATGAGCGCCATCGAGACCACGACGGCGTCGTAGGGCCGGTCGAACCAGGAGGGGTCCAGTGCGTCGCCCTGGTGCAGGTCGACCCCGGGCCGCCGGCGTCGCGCCTCGGCGAGCTCGGTCGGCGAGCTGTCGACGCCGCGATAGCTGCCGACGCGATCGGCGACGGCGGCGCTCCCGCACGCCAGGTCGAGAACGCGCGCCTGGGGGCTGACAGGTTGGAGCAGCCAGGTGTAGGGGTCGATCCCCTCCGACCGGGCGGGAGCCAGCAGGTCCTCGGTGATGCCCGGGTGTTCGGCGTGCAGGGCCGCGACCGTCTCGTCGGGGAGGGTCACGAGGCGAGCACGCTGTCGAGCACCCTGGTCTTGAGCTGGACGAAGTCGGGGTCGCTGAGCAGGCCCCGGCCGCGGGTGCGGTCGAACGGCACCGCCAGCTCCTCGACCACCTTGGCCGGGCGACCGGACAACAGGGCGAGGCGGTCGCCCAGCAGCAGTGCCTCCTCGACGTCATGGGTCACCAGGACCGTGGTCGTGGGGCGCTCGGCGAGCAGGGCCGCGAGCCACTCATGCATCCGCAGCCGGGTCTGCGCGTCGAGGGCACCGAAGGGTTCGTCGAGGAGCAGTACGGGCGGCCGGTTGGCCAGGACCTGCGCGATGCCGGCCCGCTGGCGCATGCCGCCGGACAGCTCGCGCGGGAGGGCGTCGGCGAAGCCCTCGAGGCCGGTCGCGTGCAGCAGGTCGTCGACGATCGCGGTGACCTCCGCCCGCGGCCTGCCGTGCGCGCTCGGGCCGAAGGCGAGGTTGTGACGCAGCGTCAGCCAGGGGAACAGGCCGCCGGACTGCGCGACCATGCCGCGCTCCGCAGCCGGCCCGCGCACCTCGGTCCCGTCGATGCTCACCGTCCCGTCGTAGGACTCGAAGCCGGCCAGGACGCGCAGCAGGGTGGACTTGCCGCAGCCGCTCGGCCCGAGAACAGCCAGGACCTCGCCGGGTCGAGCGACCAGGTCGACACCGGCGAGCACCGGCAGGGCGCCGAAGCTCTTGCGCAGGTCGCGGGCGACGAGCTGGCCGATCACGTGGCAGCCCAGGCGACCCAGCGACGGGCGACCCGGCGCAGCGTGAGGTCGAACGCGAGTCCCACGGCGGCGAAGACGACGATGCCGACGACGACCTGCTCGGTGCGGCCGGTCTCGCGAGCCGCGTTCATCATCGCCCCGACCCCGCGGTCGGTGCCGGTCAGCTCACCGACGATGACGCAGGTCCAGGCCAGGGTCAGCGAGAGCCGCAGGCCGGTGACCACCTCGGGCAGCGCGCTGGGCAGGTAGACCTTGCGCCACAGGGCTCGGGCCGGTGTTCCGAGCATGCGCGCGGTCTCGACGTGCACCCTCGGGACGCGGGCGGTGCTGTCGCCGACGGACACCACGACCGGCCAGAGCGCGCCGACGAAGATGAGCGCGCGGGCCGCACCCTCGCCGATCCCGAACCACACCAGGGCCAACGGCAACCAGGCGAAGAGCGGCACCGCTCGCAGGGCGTTGAGCAGCGGGTCGAGCAGGTCGCGCGCCATGGACGACAGCCCGAGCAGCAGGCCCACCGTCGTACCGACGACGACGGCGAGCGACCAGGACACCAGGCACCGGCCCAGGGAGGCTTCCAGGTGGTCGAACCCGGCTCCGGTGAACGGGACGACCCCGGCGAGCGCGAACGCGCCGTCGCCGAAGAAGAACTGCCCGAACGCCTGGGCGACGGTGCCCGGTGCAGGCAGCAGTCTGGTGGAGATGAGCTCGCGGGACGAGATGAGCTGCCACACGCCCAGCAGCACAAGGGGAAAGAGCAGACCGACGAAGCGTCGCGACCGCCGCCGCCCCGTCGCCGCGACGGGCAACGGGGCGAGCAGCGTGTCGTCGACGAGCGTCACGCCGTCCAGTAGTCCCGGGCGAACACGCTCTCGTAGTCGGGCTCGGCGGTGATGCCCTTCTGGTCCAGCAGCATCTTCCCGGCCCCGCGTACCTGGTCTTCGCGGGTCTTGTCGAACTGCCAGACCGCGCCGACGTTGGCGAGCACGGCTTCGTACGTCGGGACGTCGTAGCCGAACTGCGTCACCAGCAGCTCGCGCCAACGGTCCTTGTCGTTCTCGCCGTTGGGGGTGAGGTACTCCGCCGCCTGCTTCTGCAGCTGCACGACCTGCCGGACGATCTCGGGCTTGGCGAGCATCTTCGACGAGGCCCAGTTGGCGGTGTTGAAGTCGCCGACGGGCGTGTCGCGCACCTCGGACAGCCGCACGCCGACACCGGCGACGACGCTCTTGGTGCACAGCGGCTCGGTGCCGATGTAGGCGGCGACGTCGCCGCGCTCGAGCGCCGCCGGGTGGTCGGCGTAGCCGAGCGGAATGCCCGTCACGTCCTTGCCCAGGGTGAGGCCGTTGGTGCGCAGCAGCTCGTTGAGGATGAGCACCTGGATGCCCGGCGGCGGCACGGCGATCTTCTTGCCCTTGAGGTCGGCGACCTTCTCTACCTCGCCCTTGCGGCCGATCAGCCCGACGCCTTGGCGCGCCGTCATGCTGACGATCTTGGACGTGATCTTGCCGCTGCTCGCCGCGATCAGCGTGCTGTAGGGGCCGAGCAGGCCAAAGTCGAGGTCACCGCTCTCCAGTCCGTCCTGGATCTGCGTGGCGCTGGTGACCGGGACGACTTCGATCGTCCAGTTCTTCGGCGCGAACTTCTGCCAGAACAGCGGCGCGGACGCGTGGTTCTTGGCGTAGACGCAGGTCTTGATGGTGACGGGGGCACTGCTGGCGGTGCCGCTTGCGGCGGGTGCGCTCGAACTGCCGCCGCAGGCCGACAGCAAGGCCGCTGCGGCGGCTCCGCCAGACAGGCCGAAGAGCCGACGCCGGGTCAGCTCGGCGGAGAGGACGGAACGATCTGCCACGCGGGGCTCCTTGTCAGAATGCCGCGTCGGCAGAGCGCACACGCGGGTCAGGTCACGTACGAAGGGATCATCGAACCAGATTCGCGATCATGGCGCGCAGCGAGACCTTGTCGGTCTTGCCCACGCTGGTCCGCGGCAGCTCGGCGAGGACCTCGACGACCTTGGGCGCTGCGTAGTCGGCCATCCCCTCCCGCACCCAGGAGCGGACCTCGGCGGGCGTCACGGGGGACTCGACGACCAGGAAGGCAGCCACCGCCTCTCCTGCCGTGGCGTCGGGGATGCCGACGACGGCGGCATCGCGCACAGCCGGGTGCCGGCGGAGCAGCTCCTCGAGCTCGGCCGAGAAGATCTTCGTGCCGCCGCGGTTGATCATGTCCTTGCTGCGGTCGAGGATCCACAGGAAGCCGTCCGCGTCGGCCCGGGCGATGTCTCCGGTGTCGAACCACCCGTCGACGATCGCCTGCTGGGTGGCATCGGGGTCGTGGGCGTAGCCGGTGGTGACCAGCGATCCGCGCAGCCACAGCTGACCGGGCTGACCGGGAGCGACTGCGGTGCCGGCCTCGTCCCGGATCTCGGCCTCCATGCAGTCCAGCGGCTGGCCGACCGATCCGGGGTGGTCGGCGAACTCCTCGTCGCGCAGGATCGTGGCGGGCGAGTGCGTCTCGGACAGGCCGTAGACGTCGTACAGCCGGGTGCCGGGCAGGCAGTCGCGCAGGCCCTCTTCCAGCTCGGTGCCGAGGGGGGCCCCGCCGGCGGCGAGCCGGCGCAGCCCGGTCAGCTCCCGCAGGCCCTCGACCCGTAGGCACAGCCGCCACCACGACGGCACGGCGTAGGCCCAGGAGACGTCGTAGCGGCGCAGCGCTGCGACGTAGTCGCGGGGAGTGGGGGCGTCGAGC
>JANPHZ010000193.1:0-1561 GCA_031424715.1 Frankiaceae bacterium | reverse complement strand
CCACCCACACCCGGACCCATCTCCGCAGCACCCGACGTGCGCCCTGTCATCCCGTGGTGGCCAGACGCCGGACCTCTCGCCCTGCCACCGCCACCTCCAGCCGATGAACCCACGCCTGCTCTCGAGCAAGCCGAAGTCGATCCCGACGCGACAGGCGCGATCGACCCGCTCCTCGACCCGCCGCCCTTCTGAGACCCGCCCCCTACCGGGGTCGCCAGCGCTTCCACGTCGCTTGCGCCTGCGCCCGGACCTTGCCGTCCCAGTGCAGCTCGACGTCCACCACCATCACGGGTTCGGCGGCCGAGGTGACGACCGCCCGCAGCTCGACCGTCTCGTGCAGGGGGGCCGGACGCAGGTAGCGCACGTCCAGGCCGGCTGTCACGTAGGACAGCGACGCGCCGGGAAGTGGCGACCAGCCCTGGCGCTCTGCCTCGAGCATCACCGCAGCTGCGCTGTGGCAGTCGAGGACCGTCGAGATGATCCCGCCGTTCAGGAAGCCCAGCCCGTTGTCGTGCTCCGGCCAGGGCGTGAACGCCGCCGTGACGTGCCCGTCAGCGGGATAGCTGCGCAGCCGCAGTCCCTTGTCGTTGCCGTGCCCGCAGCCGAAGCACGGCAGGTCCGGGTACAGCCGCTCCTGGATGCTCTGCTGCTCGGTGGCGGGATGCACAGCGCATCCTGACATCTGCCGCGGGATGAGGCTGACAGACTGGGCTGCATGCGCCTCGCGGTCTGCTCGTCCAAGGGTGGTGTCGGGAAGACGTCGACCGCCGCCAACCTCGCCGTCGTCCTGGCGGCCAAGGGCCGCACCCTTGCCGTCGACGCCGATCCGCAGGACAGCCTCGGCCGGGCCTTCGGTGTCGTCGCCAAGGGGCGGGAGGACTCGCTCGCCGGTCTGCTCGATGACCCCGCGCTGGACCCGCGGTCGGCGATCCGCACCGACGTGGCTCCCGGGCTCGACGTGCTGCCGGCGCACCCGTCGCTCGAAGCCGTGGGGGTCGCGCTCGCCGGCCAGGGCGGCCTGGTGAGCAGCGTTCGCCGTACGCTCCGGCCGCTCTTCGCCGACTACGACCACGTGGTCTTCGACACCCACGGCGACCTGGGAAACCTCACGCTCGCCGCTGTCTGCGCCGCTGACGCCGTCATCTCCGTCTTCACCAGCGACCCCGGTTCGGCCCTCGGCGTGGCCCGCGTGTCCGCGTTCCTGAACCAGCACCGCAACTACGAGAACACCGATGCCGCCTTGCTCGGCGCCGCCTGCTCGCTGTGGGACGCCCAGGGCAAGGCCGCCCGCGACGTCGTCGGCGCGATGGAGGGCACCGACATCCCGCTTTTCGCCACGCGCATCCCGCTGTCCCGGCGAGTCCCCAGCTCGACCCTCGCGAAGCGCCCCGTCGTGCTGTCCGCACCCAGCAGCAGCGTCGCCATGGCCTACGCCAGCCTCGCCGAGGAAGTCCTCACCGCCTACGCCACGCGCCCGCAGACCTGACCCCAGACCCGAGAGGTACGACGACATGAGCAAGAACGACCTGCAGAGCGATCTGCTCGCCGACCTGCAGGGGGC
>JANPHZ010000192.1:0-1510 GCA_031424715.1 Frankiaceae bacterium | reverse complement strand
TCGGCGGAGGCCCAGCAGTGGGGCGACGAGGCCAACCGGCACGAGCCGGTCCTGCGCACGCACGACCGCTACGGCCACCGCGTCGACGAGGTCGACTTCCACCCGTCGTGGCACAAGCTGCTCGACGTCGCGGTGTCCGAGGGCCTGGCCGGGGCGCCCTGGGCCGACCCCCGGCCGGGAGCCCACGTCGCGAGAGCGGCGTCGTTCTACACCTGGAGCCAGGCCGAGGGCGGGCACGGCTGCCCGGTGTCGATGACCTACGCGGTCGTCCCCGCGCTGCGCGCCAACGCCGACCTGTCCGCGGCCTACGAGCCGCTGCTGACCAGCCGCGTCTACGAGCCGGGGCTGCGGGCGCCGCTGGGCAAGCAGGGTCTGCTCGCCGGGATGGGCATGACCGAGAAGCAGGGCGGCTCCGACGTACGCGCCAACACGACCACGGCGACCGAGAACGGCGACGGCACCTGGTCGCTGCGCGGGCACAAGTGGTTCACCAGCGCCCCGATGTGCGACCTGTTTCTGGTACTCGCCCAAGCACCCCAGGGGCTGTCCTGCTTCCTGGTGCCGCGGGTCCTGCCCGACGACACCCGCAACACGTTCCGCATCCAGCGCCTCAAGGACAAGCTGGGCAACCGGTCCAACGCCAGCAGCGAGCCGGAGTTCGACGGCACCATCGCGTGGCTGGTCGGCGAGGAGGGTCGCGGGGTTCGCACCATCATCGAGATGGTCTCGATGACTCGGCTCGACTGCGTCATCGGGTCGGCCTCGCTGATGCGCCAGTGCGTCGTCCAGGCCACCCACCACGCCATCCACCGGTCGGCCTTCGGTGGCCCGCTTATCGACAAGCCGCTGATGCGCAACGTGATCGCCGACCTGTCGCTGGAGAGTGAGGCGGCGACGACCCTGATGATGCGACTGGCGGGGGCGATCGACCGCGCGCAGGCAGGGGATGCGCAGGAGCAGGCCTTCAAGCGGCTCGCGGTGGCGGTCGGGAAGTACTGGGTCACCAAGCGCGGCCCGAGTGTCGCGGCCGAGGCGCTGGAGTGCCTGGGCGGCAACGGCTACGTCGAGGAGAGCGGAATGCCCCGGCTCTACCGCGAGGCGCCGCTCAACTCGGTGTGGGAGGGCTCGGGCAACGTCAACGCCCTCGACGTCCTGCGCGCCCTGCATCGCGAACCAGCGAGCGTCGAGGCCTTCTTCACCGAGGTCGCCCTGGCCGAGGGCCTGGACCCCCGGCTCGACGACGCCGTCGTCGGGCTGCGGGCCGGACTTGCCGACACCGCCGACATCGAGGTGCGGGCGCGCCGGCTGGTCGAGCGGATGGCGCTGGTGCTGCAGGGCTCACTGCTTCTTCGCCACGCGCCGGCACCGGTGGCCGAGGCGTTCTGCGCGAGCCGGCTCGCGGGCGACTGGGGGCACGCCTTCGGCACGCTGCCGCGGGGCCTCGACCTGACCGCCCTCGTCGACCGGGTCCGCCCCGGGACATGACGAGGGGCGCGACCCTCCGGCCGCG
>JANPHZ010000191.1:0-4809 GCA_031424715.1 Frankiaceae bacterium | reverse complement strand
TCGGCATCGGTGCCGTGCTCGGGGCCCTGGGCGCAGCCGACGGACAGGCGCACGTGCGTGCCGACCGGGCCGAGCTGGGCACCGCCTTCGACCTGGCTGCGCAGCTGCAGTCCGAGCAGCTCGGCGTCGCCGCTGAAGCTGGCGGTCGGCAGCGCGACGGCGAAGCGCCCGCCGCCGATGCGACCGATGACGGCGTCGGGCACCGCAGCGCGCAGACGCCGGGTGACTTCGAGCAGCAGCTCGTCGCCGACCTGGTGGCCGAGGGTGTCGTTGACCTCGCGGAACGAGTCGACCGCGACCGCGGCGACCAGCACGCCACCGGTCGCGGCCAGCTGCACGTCGATGAGGCGGCTGGTCTCGATGAGGTTGGGCTGGCCGGTCAGGGCGTCGGTGGTGGCAGCGGCCCCGAGGTCGGCGAGCAGCCGGCCGCGCTCCAGGGCGGTCGCCAGCTCGGCGCCGATCGTCTCCATCAGGCGCAGGTCGGCCATGTCGAAGTCGCGGTTGTCGCCGACCCGGCCCAGCGCGGTGAGGATGCCGATGACACCGCCGCTGGCGAAGAGCGGCGTCGACATCGTCCCGGCCTCGTTGTGCGGACGTTCCACCACGGCAGCCGTGTCGGCCCCGAGCGCCGTCTCGGACACCCGGGTCGAGCCGTCCACCGTCGCGACGAGGTGGCGCCACGTCCCGTTGTCGGTCGTGTAGGCAAGGTCCAGCGTGGTGGCGTGCAGGAGGTCGCGGACCTGGGCCAGCACCTCGAGGACCTCGGGGCCGTCCGTGCGCAGCGGCAGGAGGTCCTTGACGAAGGCGTAGAGCCGCTCGGTGTCCTGCTGCTGGGCTTGCAGCCGGCGGTGCACCCGGTAGCCGTAGGCGAGCGCCAGGAGCAGGCCAGGCACGATCAGCAGGGTGAGCGGCTCGGTCCAGGCGGCGGTCAGCGCGATGATCGAGACAGCGGTGAAGATGACCGACGTGGCGGCGGCGAACAGCAGCGGCTGAACGAGCTGCGCACGGGGCGTCTGCACCCCCAGCAGGCGCATGAGGACCATGACGGCGAGGTTGCCGAGGAGCTCGGCGGACAGCAGGCCGAGCAGGAGCCCGAGCCAGAGCGACAGGCCCGGATCGGCCGACTGGTTGACCTGCGCCAGGCACAGGCTCATCAGGCCGACCTCGAGCAGGCCCACGGCCACGTTGAAGAAGAGCTTGAGCGGTCCCTGTCGGCGCAGCAGCACCGAGACGATGGAGTTGCCCAGGGCGCGCGCCGCCGCGTTGCCCCACGGGCCGACTAGGGCCGCGCCGAGCGCCAGCGGGAGCTGGCCGAGGGTGACGGCGTGCGACTCGCGGCGGTACTCGAAGTAAACCGGCAGGTGGATCGTGAGCACGTACGCCGGCACGAGGGCCCACCAGGGCAGGTGCAGCGGCGCGGCCAGGCTGACGTCACCGGCGAGCGCGACCATCACCAGGCCCGCCAGCGCGAGGGCAAGGCTGTAAGAGGCGACAGCGATCTGGCTGCGCCGCGTCTGGACCTGGACCCCGCTCATCACTGGGCTCCTCGACCAGTATCCCCAGTACCTTGAGAAACGGCCGTCCCACGTGACCCGGCCGCACGCAGGAACGGCACGACGAGAGCGCCCGCCAGGGCGATGGCTGCCACTGCCTCGCGAGGGCCGAGCCAGTCGGCCAGCAGCCCGCCGAGGAGCAGGGTCAGGCCCTGGATGCTCATCAGCGCCGTGCCCGCGATGCCGTAGGCGCGGGAGCGGAAGGCCGCCGGCGCGGCCTGGACGTAGGCCGCACTCGCGATGATCTGCAGCGAGCTCCCGGTGCCGGACAGCACCCAGAGGACCATGACAAGCCAGACCTGATCGACGAAGGGGGTCAGCAGCAGCGGAAGGGCACTGACCAGGCACAGCGTGGGAAGGAGGGCCTCGCGCCGATCCGGGGCGACCCGCAGGAGCGCGATGCCCCCGATGAGAAAGCCGAGGGGAACGCTCGCGGTGAGCAGGCCAGCCGCGACGTCACCGCCGCCCAGATTCCGGCTCACCGCGATCGCGACGCCCTCGGGGGCGATGACGATCGCCATCGCCAGCAGCGCGTAGGCCAGCAGGGTCCGCAGCCGCCTGCTCCGTCGTACGACGGACAGGCCGGCGAGGGAGTCCCGCAGCAGGCCGGCGGACGGCTCGGTGGCGGCGGCGGGACGCCGTTGCACAGTCAGCAGCAGTACGAGGGCGGAGATGATGAAGGTGCCGACGTCGAGCGCCAGGGCGGTGGACGTCCCCACGGTCGCGACGAGGACGCCGCCGAGCGCGAAGCCGAGCGCCTGCGCGGCCTGGATGACGAGGTTGATGACCAGGCTGCCGGTGACGTAGAGGTCGCCGGGCAGGATGTCGGGCAGGCTGGCGCTGCGTGCGCTGTCGAAGGGTGGCGCGAGCAGACCGACCAGCACGAGCAGGGCGAAGATGGCCGGCAGGGGCAGGTCAGGGACGAGCAGGACCGCGACCAGTGCGGCCCGGCCCAGATCGCACAGAACCATGACCGTGCGCCGGGGGTGCCGATCGGCGAGCGAGCTGAGCAGCGGCCCGCCGAGGAGCCACGGCAGGTAGCTCGAGGCGTAGGTCGCCGCTGCGGCCAGTGCCGACCCGGTGCGGTCGAAGACCATGATCGCGATGGCGATGCGGGCCACCTGGTCGCCGGCGATGCTCAGCGCCTGCGAGGTCAGGATGCCGACGAACTCCCGGTTCGTCAGCACCTGCCGGTAGGGCACGCGGGCGCGCGCCATCGCCTGGTCCGTCACGCAGGCAGTGTGACGGATGGGAAGCCTGCGCACGGCGGGACGCGCAGAGACATGTTGGCGAGCTGTACCCCCTGGCCCGCGGCGGCTTCCTGCGAGGATGACGGTCATGACGACCTCGACGTACGCCGTGACCGCCGTCGGGCCGGACGCGCCCGGGGAGGTCGCCGTCCTGGCCGAGGCGCTTGCCGCGCTGGGGGCCAACCTCGAGGACGCCTCGATGACCCGGCTGCGGGGGCACTTCGCCATGACGCTGGTCGCCCGCGCACCCGTGGGCCTCGACGTGGTGCGGGACGCCCTCGCCACGGTGGCGTCGGGCACCGGCCTGCACGTGTCGGTCTGGGACGTCAGCGCCGACGCTCCGCCGCTCGCGGCGGGCCGGCCGTGGCGGGTCACCCTGCACGGCGCGGACCGTCCGGGACTCGTGGCCGGGCTCACCCGCGCGCTCGCCGAGGCCGGGGCCAACATCACCGACCTGTCCTGCCGGCTCGTCGGTGACCTCTACGTCATGACCCTCGAGGTCGAGGCGGAGTCCGAGCTGGTGCTCGACGGCGTCGCGACCGCCCTCGGCGTGAGCGTCCACGTCGAGCCGGCCGACACCGACGTCCTCTAGGTGGACCTCGTCGTACGACGGGCACCCGACCCCGTCCTGTCCACGCCCTGCCCGGTCGCTGATCCCACCGACCCGGCGGTGCTGGCGCTCGCCGATGACCTGGTCGCCCTGATGCGCGACTCGCCGGGTTGCGTCGGGATCGCCGCGCCCCAGGTGGGTCAGGCGGTGTCGCTGTTCGTCCTCGACGTCACGGGCGCGCGTCGGGTCGCCTCGTGCGCCGGCCTCGTTGTCCTCTGCAATCCGGTGGTGGAGAGCGTGGAGGGGCGGGAGGTCCGGCGCGAGGGCTGCCTGTCGGTGCCCGACCTCACCGGCGACGTGCCCCGGGCCACCGCGATCGTCGTACGCGGTCAGGTGCCGGGGACCGGGCAGGAGCGCTGGGTGGAGGCCGACGCCTTCGAGGCGCGGGCCCTGCAACACGAGATCGACCACCTGCAGGGGCTGCTGTTCCTGGATCGGGTGGCTGGGGCGCACGCGCTGTTCGCCCGCAAGCGCTATCTCTGAGCGTGACCTCTGACAGGCTTGACGCGGCGCCCCCGTAGCCCAACCGGCAGAGGCAGGAGACTTAAAATCTTCACAGGTGTGGGTTCGACTCCCACCGGGGGCACAAAGGGTCTGCGATCATCGTTGGAGCAGGCAGAGGGCGGCAGGTGTCCGCCCTCCCAGGACAGGGAGTGACGTGCGCGAGACCAGCAACAACCCGGCATTGACCAGGATCCCGGCTTTCGCCGGGGCCAACAAGACCGTGGGCTTCAACGACCGTCCGCCGGTCGCCGACCCGCTCGAGGAGGGCTACTTCGGCCCGACCGCCACCTCCCGTGACACCGGGCGGATGACGATCGAGGACGTCTCGGTCCGCCTCGCCATTCTGTTCGGCGTGGCGCTCGTGACCGGCGCAGCCACCTGGATGCTCGACTTGGGCTTCCTCGTGCTGCCCGCGGCCCTCATCGGGCTCGTGCTCGGCCTGGTCATCAGCTTCAAGCAGATCACCAACCCGGCGCCGATCCTGGCCTACGCCGCCTTCCAGGGCGTGTTCCTCGGTGGCCTGACGAAGGTGTTCGAGGCGCAGTACCCCGGCATCGCGGTGCAGGCCGTGCTCGGCACCGCGGGTGTCACCCTGGGCGTGCTCTACCTCTACCGCAGCGGCAAGGTGAAGGTCACCCCGAAGTTCACCAAGATGGTGCTCGCGGGGCTGATCGGCTTTCTCGCCCTGGCCCTGACCAACTTCGTCGCCAGCTTCTTCATCGACGGCGGCCTCGGCCTGCGCGACGGCGGCCCGCTCGCCATCGGCTTCAGCCTGCTGGCCATCGGCCTCGCGAGCATGTGCCTGATCATCGACTTCGACTACGTCGACAAGGGCGCCAAGGCCGGGATGCCCGAGCGCTACGGCTGGCTCGCGGCGTTCGGCCTGATGGTC
>JANPHZ010000190.1:0-4786 GCA_031424715.1 Frankiaceae bacterium | reverse complement strand
TGGGCCGCCTCGTTGATCTCGAACAGGCCGAGGTCGCTCCCGCCGGAGATGTTGAGCAGGACGCCGTGTGCGCCGTCCATGCTGGCCTCGAGCAGCGGGCTGGCGATGGCCATCTCGGCCGCGACCGCGGCGCGGTCGTCGCCGCGGGCGTTGCCGATGCCCATGAGGGCGCTGCCGGCTCCGCTCATGACAGCCTTGACGTCGGCGAAGTCGAGGTTGATCAGGCCGGGGGTCGTGATCAGGTCGGTGATGCCCTGGACACCGGAGAGCAGCACCTGGTCGGCGCTCTTGAAGGCGTCCATGACGCTCACCGAGCGGTCGCTGATAGACAGCAGCCGGTCGTTGGGGATGACGATGAGGGTGTCGACCTCGGCGCGCAGCGCCTCGATGCCCTCCTCGGCCTGCTGCGCCCGGCGGCGGCCCTCGAAGGAGAACGGGCGGGTGACGACACCGATGGTCAGCGCACCGAGCGAGCGGGCCACGCTGGCCACGACGGGCGCGCCGCCGGTGCCGGTGCCGCCGCCCTCGCCGGCGGTCACGAAGACCATGTCGGCCCCCTTGAGGACCTCCTCGATCTCGTCCTGGTGGTCCTGGGCGGCCTGCCGGCCGACCTCCGGCTGCGCGCCGGCGCCCAGCCCGCGGGTGAGCTCGCGGCCCACGTCGAGCTTGACGTCGGCGTCGCTCATCAGCAGCGCCTGCGCGTCGGTGTTGATGGCGATGAACTCGACGCCCTTGAGGCCCACCTCGATCATCCGGTTGACGGCATTGACGCCGCCACCACCGATGCCGACGACCTTGATCATGGCCAAGTAGTTCTGCGGAGCTGCCACGGCGCGAGGGCCCTCTCGTATCAGGGGTCACGACGCAGCCGAGCGGCCGCGCGTGGGTGGTCGGGGACGGGCGGGTGGCGGGGCGCCGGATCGGCGCGGGGAAGCACCGGAGCGAGCCTGCGAGCAGACCCTCACGCTCATGTAGACGGTTAGAGTTATGTCAACCTGAGCACGATGGCCAGAAGTTACGGGCGGCCGGCGCGGCGGGTCAAACACCGCCCCGGCGTGTCGCCGAACGGATCTGGCGCAAAGTCTGGGCTGGGCTGGGTTGGGCCCGATCAGCGCCGCCGGGTGCGCTGCGCCGCTCGCTTCGCGGCGTACATCGACCGGTCCGCAGCCGCCAGGAGCGTGCGCGGCTCCTCGCGGCCGGCGGCGGACAGCGCCGTACCGACGCTGGTCTGCACCTCGAGCGAGAGCCGGCCCAGCTGCACGGGCACCCGCACGGCCTCCCGGAGCCGGTCAGCCAGCTGCTCGAGCCCTGCCGGGTCGGCGTTCTCGACCAGGACGACGAACTCGTCTCCCCCGAGCCGGGCCACCGTGTCGGAGGGGCGTACGACGGCGCTGAGCCGCTGGGCGGTCGCGCGCAGGACGGCGTCGCCGACGAGGTGGCCGTGCCGGTCGTTGACGGCCTTGAAGCCGTCGAGATCGAGGAAGAGCAGTCCGGTCGAGGAGCCGGCGCGTGCATCACGGGAGAGCACCGCGCGCAGCCGCTCCTCCAGCAGCATCCGGTTGGCGAGGCCCGTGAGCGGATCGCGCACGGCCTGCTCGGCGAGCCGAGCGGTCAGCTGGCGCAGCTCGTCCTCGGCGGCGTGCCGCTCGGTGATGTCCTGGGCGCTCACGGCGAACCACGCCGGCCGCCCGTCGGCGCCCGCCACCACCGTCACGCCGTGCAGCACCCAGCGCACCGACCCGTCCGGCCGCACGTAGCGCCGCTCCGAGCGCAGCTCGCTCGCCTCACCGGCCAGGAGCAGCGAGGCCCGGTCGTGGGCGTCGCTGCCGTCCCCCGGGTGCAGCCGGCTGGAGAAGGGCACCCCCACCAGGTCCTCGGGCGTGCTGTCGACCAGTGCGGCGTAGGCGGCGTTGACCCGGACGAAGCGGGTGCTCAGATCGGCGAGGGCGAGGCCGACGGCGCTCGCGTCGAAGAAGGTCTCGAAGACGTCCGGCACGGCTTCGAGCTCGGTCAGCGCGCGCCGGCCAGCCTGGCCGCTCGCCGCGGACTGCTCCGGGGTCGTCACACTGCGTTCCTGCCCGCTCACGGTCAGAGCATGCGCCTCAGCGCCGGGTGACCACCGACGGGCGGCTGACGTCGAAGGTGCGGCCGGGCAGTTTGAGCAGTGCGAGCGTGGCCCGCACCTTCAGTTCGGTCTGCTCGGCGCCGCCCCAGATGACCTGACGACCACCCGACAGCACCAGCGTGACGCTCGACGGGCTGGCAGCCCGCACGATGCGCAAGGGGCCGCGCAGGCTCGGCGGCAACTCGCGCAGGACGTCGAGGGCGGCCCGCGTCGTGGCGTCGCGCGGTCCCGGCCGCGGCACCTGCAGGCGGACCGTGCCGGGTGTGAGAGCGCGAGCCCTCGCGAACGGCACCCCGTCGGCGTCGACGAGCACCACCCCCGTGCGATCGACGAGCCCGGCGACGGCCGTGCGCTCACGGACGGCCACGCGCAGGGTCCCCGGCCAGCCGCGACTGACCTGCACCGCGCTGACGCTGCGCAGCGCGCGCACCCGGCGCTCCACCGCCCGCGCAGCGACACGAGCGCGCGGCGTCCCGCGAGGCACCTCGACGACCGCTCGCACCTGCGCCGGGGTGAGCCGTTCTGTCCCGCTCACGGCGACGGTGCGCACCGCCAGGAGCGGCGTCGCGAGCAGCACCCAGCCGGCGAGGACCAGCGGCCCGGCCACCGCTGCGGTCACGACCGCGCGTCGGCCCCACCGCCGCCGCCGCTCGGCGCGCTGCTGCGCGGCGCGGGCGGCGAGCCGCGGAGCCACCGGCACCGGGTCGACCCGGCGGGACCGGCTCACCGGGTCTCCTCGAGCAGCAGCAGGACCTCGGGCCCGACCTGGGTGACGTCACCGGCGCCCAGCGTCAGGACGAGGTCACCCGGCCGAGCGAGCGCGGCGAGCCGGACCGGCGCCTGCGACCACGAAGGCTCGAAGACCACGCAGTCCGCGGGCAGCGGGATGTGCCCGGCGACCAACGCACCGGTGACCCCGGGCACCGGGTCCTCGCGCGCGCCGTAGACGTCCATGACGAGCACCAGGTCGGCCAGGGCCAGCGCGGCGCCGAACTCCTCGGCAAAGGCCTGCGTGCGGCTGTAGAGGTGGGGCTGGAAAGCCACGACGAGCCGCCCCCCTCCCACCATGCCCCGCGCGGCCTCGAGCTGCGCCCGCACCTCGGTCGGGTGGTGGGCGTAGTCGTCGTAGACCGTCACGCCCGCGGCGGTGCCCTTGAGCTCCATCCGCCGTCGTACGCCGGAAAAGCCCGCCAGCCCCTCGACCATGGCGGCCTCGGGCAGGCCGAGCCCGAGGCCGGTGAGCAACGCCGCGGCGCTGTTGAGGGCGAGGTGCCGGCCGGGTACGGCGAGCTCGACGGTGGGCAGCCGGCGGCCCTTGAGGACCGGCGCGTAGCGGCTCGTCGACCCGGCGGTGGTGAGGTCGTCCAGGCGCAGGTCGGCGTCAGGCCCGACGCCGTAAGTGCGCACGTCGGCGCCGCGGTCGCGCGAGCGCTCGGCAAGGCGCAGCGAGCCCTCGTCGTCGGCGCAGATGACGACGAAGCCGGTCACCGTGTCGACGAAGTCCTCGAAGGCGCGGTCGACCGCCGCCGCGTCGCCGTAGTGGTCGAGGTGGTCGGGCTCGACGTTGGTGACCACCCCGGCGTGGGGGCGGTAGGCCAGGAAGGAGCCATCGCTCTCGTCGGCCTCGACGATGAACAGGTCGCCGGTGCCGTGCCGGGCGTTGCTGCCCGCCTCGTTGAGGTCACCGCCGATCGCGAAGGACGGGTCGACCCCGCAGTGGAAGGCCGCGACCGTGAGCATCGAGGTGGTCGTGGTCTTTCCGTGCGTGCCGGCCACCGCGACGCCCCGGCGCCCGACCATGAGCGACGCCAGCGCCTCTGCCCTGGGCACGACGGTGATGCCCGCGACCCGAGCCGCGAGCAGCTCGGGGTTGGTCTCGCGGATCGCGCTGGACACGACGACGCTGTCGGAGCCGCTGACCTGGTCGGCGGCATGACCGATGTGCACGACCGCGCCGAGGGCGCGCAGGGCAGCGATGGCCCGCGAGTCCTTGGTGTCGCTGCCGGTCACCGTCACCCCGCGGGCGAGCAGGACGCGAGCGATCCCGCTCATCCCCGCTCCCCCGATGCCGATGAGGTGCACCCGCTGGCCCAGGCTCATGCGGCCGCCGCCAGCACGAGCCGGGCGAGGGTGAGGTCGGCGTCGCGGTGACCCAGGGCGGCCGCGGCCACGCCCATCGCGGTCAGTCGCACTGGGTCGGCGAGCAGGGGCAGCACGTGCTCGGTCAGCCAGGCGCCGGTGAGGGTGGCATCGTCGACGAGCAACCCGCCGCCGGCCCGCACCAGGGGTTGCGCGTTGAGGGCCTGCTCCCCGTTGCCGATCGGCAGCGGCACGTAGACCGCGGGCAGGCCGACCGCGGCCAGCTCGGCGCAGGTCATCGCGCCGGCCCGGCAGAGGACGAGATCGGCAGCGGCGTAGACGAGGTGCATCCCGTCGACGTAGTCCAGGACGTGGTGGGTGGTCGGGGCACCGGCGCCCAGGGCGGTCCGCACGTCCTCGGCCTGGGTCGGGCCAGCGACGTGCAGCACCTGCACCCCCGCTCCCGCGAGGGCCGCGGCGGCGTCGACGACCGCCGTGTTCAGCCGACGGGCGCCCTGCGAGCCGCCGGTGACGAGCAGGACGGGCCCGTCCGCAGCGAGCCCGAGCGCGCTCCGCGCGGCC
>JANPHZ010000189.1:0-3543 GCA_031424715.1 Frankiaceae bacterium | reverse complement strand
GCTTGCCACCGACGAGGATCTTGTTGATCAGGCTGGTGACGAGCGGCGAGTCGTAGACCGGGTCGATGACGACCGGGTGCTTCGGGGCGGGACCCTTGCGAGGCACTAGCTCTTCTCCTTCTTGGCGCCGTACTTGCTGCGAGCCTGCTTGCGGTTGCGGACACCCTGTGTGTCCAGCGAACCGCGGATGATCTTGTAGCGGACGCCGGGGAGGTCCTTCACCCGGCCGCCGCGCACGAGCACGATGGAGTGCTCCTGCAGGTTGTGGCCGACACCGGGGATGTAGGCGGTGACCTCGACCCCGCTGGTCAGGCGCACACGGGCGACCTTGCGCAGCGCTGAGTTGGGCTTCTTGGGGGTCGTGGTGTAGACGCGGGTGCAGACACCGCGACGCTGCGGGCTCGACTGCAGCGCCGGCGTCTTGGTCTTGCTGACCTTGTCCTGCCGGCCCTTGCGGACCAGCTGCTGGATGGTGGGCAAAGTTTCTCCTGCGTCTGAAGCTCGGTGTCGTGCGTCATCTGGACGGTGCTGGTGCATGTCGTACGGCGTGCTGGCGGCGGTCCTTCCGACCCACGCGGTCGGGTGTGTCGCCCTCCTCGCGTCCCGCCCGCGAACGATCCGACGGGAGGGGGTCTTCGGTCACGCCTGCCTCCGCCCGGCCCATGACGGGCACGCGGGGCAGCCCGGGTCGCCCCAGGCACAAGAGGAGACCTTACCTGCCGGTCCGCGGGGGGTCAAAGGCGTTGTGCGTCACACCCGCGCCTACCCGAACGGCAGCTGGAGCGAGAAGGGCAAGAGGATGAAGGCGGGCAGGATCACCAGCAGGACCAGTCCCACGAAGACCAGGTGGATGATCGACAGGACGGTCGCCCAGGTGCACAGGTCCAGCCCCGTCTGTCGGCCCCCGCTGGCGAGGATCTCGCGCTTGGCCGAGGACGCCAGGACGAGCGCGATGACCGCACCGATGAACGGCACCGGCGTGTAGGCGGCGATCGCCAGGCAGAGCGCGACGATGGCCTTGGTGTTGGTCTGTGTCGGCGGCGCATAGTGCCCCGACGCAGGGCCGGGCCCCCACGGTTGGCCGGCGTAACCGGTGGGGCCGCTCGACGGCGGCGGAGGCGACTGGCCCGCTCCCGCGCTCGGCGCGGCAAAGGGGTCGGTGGGCTCGCTCACGCTCCGACTGTACGACGGAGGGCCGCCCCCGCAGGGACGGCCCTCGTCGTACGGCGTGCAGGTGACCTAGCGGTAGGAGTCGCGCGGACCGCTGTAGTCGTAGTCGTCGAGCGGGACGGCGGTGCCGCCGCCCTGCCCGAACCCGAAGTCGGCGTCGTCGTAGCCAGCCATCGAGTACATCTGCGAGCGGGCCTCCTCGGTGGGCTCGACCCGGATGTTGCGGTAACGGCTGATGCCGGTACCGGCCGGGATGAGCTTGCCGATGATGACGTTCTCCTTCAGGCCGAGCAGCGAGTCGCTCTTGGCCTGGATGGCCGCATCCGTGAGGACGCGGGTCGTCTCCTGGAAGGAGGCCGCCGACAGCCACGACTCGGTGGCGAGCGAGGCCTTCGTGATGCCCATGAGGACGGGACGACCGGCAGCCGGCTCCCCACCCTCAGCGACGACCCGACGGTTCTCGGTCTCGAACACCGAGCGCTCGATGAGCGCGCCGGGCAGGAACTCGGTCGCCCCCGACTCGAGGACGTTCACCCGCTTGAGCATCTGGCGGATGATCACCTCGATGTGCTTGTCGTGGATCGACACGCCCTGCGAGCGGTAGACCTCCTGCACCTCGGCCACCAGGTGCAGCTGCACCTGACGCGGGCCGAGGATGCGCAGCACCTCGTGCGGGTTGACCGCACCGACGTGCAGCTGGTCGCCGACCTCGACGTGGGCGCCGTCCTCGAAGAGCAGGCGGGCGCGCTTGGAGACGGGGTAGGCGATCTCCTCGCTGCCGTCGTCCGGGACCACGACGAGCTTGCGGGTCTTGTCGGTGTCGTCGACGCGCATCCGACCGGCGACCTCGGCGATCGGGGCGACACCCTTGGGGGTGCGCGCCTCGAACAGCTCGACGACGCGGGGCAGGCCGTGGGTGATGTCCTCACCCGCGACGCCACCGGTGTGGAAGGTGCGCATCGTCAGCTGCGTGCCGGGCTCACCGATCGACTGCGCGGCGATGATGCCGACAGCCTCGCCGACGTCGACGGTCTTGCCGGTGGCCAGCGAGCGGCCGTAGCAGGACGCGCAGGTGCCGACCTTGCTGTCGCAGGTCAGGACGCAACGGACCTTGATCTCCTCGACACCGGCGTCGATGAGCGTGCCGATGTTGACGTCGCCGAGGTCGGCACCGGCGGACAGGACAGGCTTGCCATCCTTGACCACGTCGGCCGCCAAGGTGCGGGCGTAGACGCTCGTCTCGACGTTGGGGTCACGGACGAGCAGGCCCTCGGCGTTGCGCGTGCCGATGGCCATGACCACGCCACGCTCGGTGCCGCAGTCCTCCTCGCGAATGATGACGTCCTGCGAGACGTCGACCAGTCGACGGGTGAGGTAGCCCGAGTCCGCCGTACGCAGAGCGGTGTCGGCGAGGCCCTTGCGCGCACCGTGCGTGGAGATGAAGTACTCCAGGACGGTCAGGCCCTCGCGGAAGTTGCTCTTGATCGGCCGCGGGATGATCTCGCCCTTGGGGTTGGCGACGTTGCCGCGCATACCGGCGATCTGCAGGATCTGGCTCATGTTCCCTCGAGCACCGGAGTGGACCATCATCCAGACCGGGTTGTCCTCGGGGAAGTTGGCCTCCATCTCCCGCTCGACTTCCTTCTTGGCCTTGGTCCAGATCTCGATCATCTCGGACCGGCGCTCCTGGTCGGTGATGACGCCGCGGGCGTACTGCGTCTCGACCTTCTCGGCCAGCTTCTCGTGGCGCTCGAGGATCGCCGCCTTGCCAGGCGGCGTCACGACGTCCTCGATGGAGATGGTCACGCCGGAGCGGGTCGCCCAGCGGAAGCCGGTCTCCTTCAGGGCGTCGAGCGTCGCGGCCACCTGGACCTTCGGGTAGCGCTCGGCCAAATCGTTGACGATGCTGCCGAGCTCGCGCTTGGTGATCTCGCGGTCGACGAAGGGGTAGTCCTCCGGCAGCGTCTCGTTGAACAGCGCCCGCCCGAGCGTGGTCTCGATCCGGATGCCCGAGTCGTCGCCCTCACCCTGGGAGGGGTTGACCCACTCCGCCGGCGGGACCTGGTCGCGGAAGCGGATGGCGACCTTGGCCTGGAGCGCCAGCTCCTTGGCGTCGTAGGCCATGACGGCCTCGGACAGCGAGGAGAAGGAGCGGCCCTCGCCCTTCGTGCCCGGCTTGTGCTGGGTCAGGAAGTAGATGCCGAGGACCATGTCCTGGGTCGGCGCGGTGACCGGACGGCCGTTGGCCGGCGACAGGATGTTGTTCGAGGACAGCATGAGGATGCGGGCCTCGGCCTGCGCCTCCGCGGACAGCGGCAGGTGCACGGCCATCTGGTCGCCGTCGAAGTCGGCGTTGAACGCCGTGCAGACGAG
>JANPHZ010000188.1:0-13045 GCA_031424715.1 Frankiaceae bacterium | reverse complement strand
GCCCGCCCGGCTGACCCTGGCCGGGCAGCCGCTGTCGGTCATCGGCCGCGCCCGCCTCTACGTCTGCGGTGTCACGCCGTACGACGTGACGCACCTCGGTCACGCGGCGACGTTCGTCTGGGTCGACGTCGCGGAGCGGGTGCTGCGCCGGCTGGGCGTCGCAACGGAGGTCTGCCGCAACGTGACCGACGTCGACGACGTGCTGTTCGACGCCGCGGCAAAGGCGGGCGCGCAGTACGACCGCTTCGCCGCCGTGCAGCAGTTCCACTTCGAGCGCGACATGGACGCCCTGCACGTACGCCGGCCGCAGCACGAGCCGCGTGCCCACAGCTTCATCCCCCACGTCATCGAGCTCGCGCACGCGCTGCTCGCCGTCGACGCGGCCTACGTCAGCGGCGGCAGTGTTTTCTTCCGGGGCGCGCAGGTGCCGGCCCGCGCGGGTCTGCTGCGCGACACCGCCCTCGAGCTGCTGGCGCAGAGCAACGGGCGCCTCGACGACCCCGCCAAGCAGGACCCGCTCGACCAGGCGATCTGGCAGGCCAGCGGTCCGGGTGAGCCCGCGTGGCCGAGCCCCTGGGGACCGGGACGCCCTGGCTGGCACGCCGAGTGCACGGCGATGGCGCTGTCGACGTACGGACCCGGCATCGACCTGCACGGGGGCGGCGCTGACCTGCTCTTCCCGCACCACGCCTATGAGGCGGCGCAGGCCGAGGCCGCCACCGGCGTCGCGCCGTTCGCTCGCGCGTGGCTGCGGGCCGGGACCGTGCGGATCGACGGCGAGAAGATGGCCAAGTCGACCGGCAACCTGGTGTTCGTCACTGACCTGGTCGCCAAGACCAGCGGCAGCGTCGTACGCACGCTGCTGCTGGACCGGCCCTGGGCCACGCCCTGGGATTACACCGACGCGGCCCTGGACGCTGCAGCCACGCGCCTGGAGTCGCTGCACCAGGCGGCCGGGCGCCCGTCCGGTGGCACCGCTGCCGAGGCAGCGATGCTGACGGCACTGCTCGATGACCTCGACGTGTCGCGGGCGATGGACGTGGCTGTCGAGTCCGGTGGTGACGCGGCCCGTGACCTGCTGGCGGTCCTCGCCCTGTGACCGAGCCGACCAGCGCCTCGGAGCAGACCGCGGAGCAGAACCTCGCGCAGGTCCAGGTCGCGCTGGCCACTGCCGCTGCTGACGCGACGCCGCTGTCAGCGCTGGCTCTGACCACCCGCGACCTCAGTCGCGTGCAGCCGCTGCTCGAGCAGGTGCTCGAAGCGGTGATGCACCTGCTGGAGGCACCGATGGGTGCGGTATGGGTGACCGATCCCCAGGGGCAGGAGCTCTACCCCGTCGCCTGGCGGCACCTGCCGGACGACTACATGGAGGGGCTGCGGGTCTCCCTGGGTGAGGGCTCGGTCGGGCTCGCCGTGCAGCGCCGAGCCCCGGTGCTCCTCACCGACATCACCCAGGAGCCGACCTACGTCCGTCACCTCGAGCGCGCTCGGGCTGAGGGCATCGTGACGGCGTTCAGCGTCCCGCTGCTCACCCTCAACGGTGAGCCGATGGGCGCTCTCGCCGGCTACTTCGCGACGCCGACGGAGCCCCCGCCGGAGACCATCGGCTACGTCGAGCTCTACGCCCGGCAGGCTGCTGAGATCGTCGAGCGAGCCCGGCTCTACGCGGAGGCGCAGCAGATCACCGCGCTGCAGCAGCGCAGCAACACCCAGCTGCGCAGCCTTGCGGATGCCGCGCTCGCCATGTCGGCCGCCGACTCCGTCGACGACCTGCTGCGGTTGGTCACCGAGGCGGCCCGCGACATCGTCGGCACCCATCAGGGCGTGACCAGTCGGCTGCGGCACGGCTGGGTCGACGCGATGACCTACGTCTCGCTATCGGAGACCTACGCCGAGTGGCGCGAGTACGGCGTCGTGCCCCGCGGTCTGGGCGTGCTGGAGTTCGTCGTACGGGAGAACTGTCCGCTCCGCCTGACCGGGCCGGAGCTGCTGGCCCATCCCGAATGGCGGGGCCTGCGCGATGCACCCGACCACCCGCCGCTGCCCGACTACCTGGCAGCGCCGTTGATCGGACGCAACGGCGCCAACCTCGGCCTCATCCAGCTGTCGCACCGCTACGACGAGCAACCCTTCAGTGAGGCCGACGAGGCGATCGTCGTCCAGCTCGCGCAGATGGCGTCGTCGACGATCGAGACGGTGGAGTCGCTCGAGCGCGAGCGGGCCGCCCGCGGCCGGGCGGAGGAGACCGCGCGCACCCAGCGTGCGTTGGCCGACGCCGCCACCGAGTTCGCCGAGCTGCTCGAGCCTTCGCTCGTCGCCCGGGTGCTGGTCGACACCGTGGTACCGCTGCTCGGCGAGCTGGCGGTCCTGCACCTGGTCGACGACGACGGAGCGGCCGCCCTCGCCGCGCTGGCCTGCGTGGACCCGTTGCTGCGACCCATCGCCGAGGACTTCTTCGGGCGCTTCCCCGTCAGCACCAGCCAGCCGTACGGCGCCGGCTACGTCTTGGCCACCGGCGAGCCGCAACTGCTCCCGCAACTGAGCGAGGAGATCCTGCAGGCCGTCACGACCGAGCAGGACGACCTCGACGTCCTGCGCCAGATCACCTACGCGAGCGGGGTCTGCGTGCCCCTGTCGGCGCACGGCAAGCGGCTCGGCGCCCTGTCGCTGTCACGCGACGCGCCCTACAGGGCGGCCGATGTCGACTACCTGCGCGATCTCGCCAGCCGAGCGGCCCTGGCCCTGGACAACGCGCAGCGGTTCGCGTTCGAGCGTGACCTGGCCGGAACGCTGCAGCGCAGCCTGCTCCCGCGCAGCACGCCGGCGACCAACCTGCTGACCACAGCCGCCCGTTACCGACCCGGCACCCAGGACCTGCAGATCGGCGGTGACTGGTACGACGTCATCTCGGTCAGCGACGGGCGGTTGATCATCGTGGTCGGCGACGTCATGGGGCACGGGGTTCAGGCTGCTGCGGTGATGGGGCAGCTCCGGGCTGCGCTGCGCGCCTACGCCCTCGAGGGGCACGACCCCGCGGCCCTGCTCACCCGGCTGGACCGGTTCGTGCAGGCCATGGACGAGCTCACCTTCACCACGTGCGTGATCGGGCTGCTGGACCCGCAGGCCCGCACCCTGTGCCTGTCCTCTGCCGGGCACCTGTCGCCGTTGCTCATCTCGCCGGATGGTCAGGCCGAGTTCCTCGAGCTCGACTCGGGCCTGCCTCTCGGCGTCGGCGGCAGCGAGTTCGTCGACCAGGCCTTTGACCTCGAACCCGGCGCCACCGTCCTGCTCTACACCGATGGTCTCGTCGAGGGACGCGCCACCCCGGTCGATGACGGGATGCAGCAGCTGCGACAGATCTGCACCGCGCCGGTGCGCTCCGCCGAGGAGCTGTGCTCCAGGGTGCTCGAGGCGATGTCAGGCGGTGACGGCCACGAGGACGACACCGCGCTGCTAGCCCTGCTGCTGACCGACGAGCGCGCCTCCGGTGGCGTGACGCCGCTGCACCTCGAGCTCCCCGCCGTGGCGGAGTCGGCCGCGCGCGTGCGCGCCGGTCTGCGGGAGATGCTCGGCGAGGCTCGCGGCCAGCAGGCCGAGGTCGCCGCGCTGCTGCTCACCGAGCTCGTCTCCAACGCGGTCCGGCACGCCGGTGGCGAGATCGTCGTCCGCGCCAGTCTGCGCGGGCCGGTGCTCATGGCCGAGGTGTCCGACGGCAGTGAGCGCGCCCCGCGCGTCACCGGCGAGCGGCGTTCGGACACCGAGAGCGGTCGCGGCATGCTGCTCATCGACCAGCTGGCCGACCGCTGGGGCGTCGAGCCGCTGCCCACCGGTAAGCGGGTCTGGTTCGAGTTGTCCCTCGACTCGACCTGAGCGCTCGGTGCGGGCGTAACCTGCGCGCTGTGCAGCCCAGGACGCAGTTCGCCGAGGTGCCCGGCACGGGGACGGGCGTCGCGTACCAGGTGCTGAATGGAACGGGCCCGGACTTGGTGTACTCCGGCGGCTCGTTCAACCACGTCGACGTCTTCTGGGAAGACCCGGCCATGACGCACTTCTTGCGTCGCCTCAACGGGTTCAGCAGGGTGATCGTGTTCGACCGCCGTGGGGCGGGGGCGTCCGATCACCTCGGTCGCGAAGGCGTGCCCACGCTGGACGACTGGATGGCGGATCTCCAGGCCGTACGCCGTGCGCTCGACCTGGAGCGCTTCGCCCTCATGGCAAGTATCGACGCCTGCGCTGCGGCGATTCGGTTTGCGGCCGAGCAGCCGAGCAGCGTGTCCCACCTGGTGTTGCTGAACGCGACGGCGCGCATGCTCCGGGCCGAGGGTTACCCGCAGGGCCTGGAGGCGGAAGCGTGCAGGGCGATTGCCAGCGCGATGGGGGACTCCTGGGGCACTGAGGAAGCGGCCGCAGCCTTCTATCCCGAGCGCGCACAGGACGAGGCCTTCCTGCGCTGGTACGCGAAGTACCAGCGGGCCGTTCTGCGTCGGAGCGAGGCGCCGGCAGTCATTGCGGCTGCCCTCGCCGTCGATGTGCGCGATCAACTGGCGTCAGTACACGCACCGACCCTCGTGCTGCACCGCGATGGCTACATCGTCCCGCAGGAGCAGGCGCAGTACCTGCACGAGCACCTGCCGCACTCCCGTCTCGTCCACCTGCCCGGAAGCGGCACGCTCATCGGCGCATCAGACGTCGACGACGTCGCCGACCACGTGGAGCAGTTCCTCACCGGTGACTCGGCCGGCAGTGTTGAGCGGGTGCTGGCCACGGTCTTGTTCACCGACATCGTCAGCTCGACTGAGCTGGTGTCGGCGGTCGGAGATCTGGCCTGGCGCAACCGGCAGGCAGAGCATGACGAGGTCAACCGGCAGCACGTGGAGCGGTTCGGCGGACGCGTGGTCGCGACCACGGGCGACGGCGTCCTCGGAGTGTTCAGCAGCCCTGCGAAGGCGGTGAGGTGCGCGGCTGCATTGCGCTCGCGGCACGGTGCTGCCGGGCTCGCGATCAGGGCCGGCATTCATGCCGGAGAGGTCGAGCTGCAGGACGGCGGCGGTATCAGCGGGCTCACGGTGCACCTGGCGGCTCGGGTCATGGCCGCAGCCGGACCTCAAGAGGTGTGGCTCTCGAACACCGTCGTCGATCTGGTCACGGGCTCCGGCCTGTCCTTCTCCGACCAGGGGGAGAGGCACCTCAAGGGGGTCCCGGCAGCGCGTCGGTTGTTCCGGCTCGAGGGCTGACGCGGTCGCCTCCGGCCCGTTGGGCTCTCCTCGACGAGACCTGAGCACTGCCAGCCGCCGTACGCTGAAGGTCGTGACCGCGCGGACGTACGAGGTGCGCACCTACGGGTGCCAGATGAACGTGCACGACTCCGAGCGCATCGCCGGCCTGCTCGACGCCGCCGGCTACCTGCCCGCGGGCGAGGACGTCGCGGACGTGGTCGTCTTCAACACCTGCGCGGTGCGCGAGAACGCCGACAACCGGCTCTACGGAAACCTGGGCCACCTCAAGCCCGTCAAGGATGGCCGACCGGGCATGCAGATCGCCGTGGGCGGCTGCCTGGCGCAGAAGGACCGCAGCACCATCACCGACCGCGCTCCCTGGGTCGACGTGGTGTTCGGCACGCACAACGTCGGCGCCTTGCCCGTCCTGCTCGAGCGGGCCCGGGTCGAGCAGTCCGCGCAGGTCGAGCTGCTCGAGGCGCTCGAGGTCTTCCCCTCCACCCTGCCCGCCCGACGCGAGTCGACCTACAGCGCCTGGGTCAGCATCAGCGTCGGCTGCGACAACACCTGCACCTTCTGCATCGTCCCGGCGTTGCGCGGCAAGGAGCAGGACCGGCGCCCCGGTGACGTCCTGCGCGAGGTCGAGATGCTCGTCGAGCAGGGCGTCGTCGAGGTGACGCTGCTCGGTCAGAACGTCAACTCCTACGGGCGTTCGTTCGGTGAGCGCGATGCCTTCGGCCAGCTGCTGCGCGCGGTCGGGCAGACCGGTGTCGAACGGATCCGCTTCACCAGTCCCCACCCGCGCGACTTCACCGACGACGTGATCGAGGCCATGGCGCAGACCCCCGCGGTCTGCCCGAACCTGCACATGCCGCTGCAGTCAGGCAGTGACGCAGTGCTCAAGGCGATGCGGCGCAGCTATCGCAGTGAGCGGTTCCTCGGCATCCTCGACCGGGTGCGGGCGCAGATTCCCGACGCCGCGATCACGACCGACATCATCGTGGGCTTCCCGACCGAGACAGAGGCTGACTTCGCCGAGACCCTGCGCGTAGTCGAGGCGTCACGTTTCGCCGGCGCCTTCACCTTCCAGTACTCCCCCCGGCCGGGCACGCCCGCTGCTGACCTGCCGCCGCTGTCCAAGGACGTCGTCCAGGAGCGCTACGAGCGCCTCGTGACCCTGCAGGAGAGGCTGACCTACGAAGGCATGCTCGCCCAGGTCGGCCGCACCATCGAGGTCCTTGTCTCGCAGGGGGAGGGCCGCAAGGACGGTCCCGACACGATGACCGGGCGGGCGCGCGACAACCGGCTCGTGCACCTGCCGCGGGTCGCTGGCGTACGCCCCGGTGACGTGGTCGAGACCGTGGTGACTGGCGCTGCCCCGCACTACCTGCGCGCGGAGGGTCCGCTGCTCTCGCACCGTCGTACGACGGCGGGTGATGCCGCCGAGGCGGGACGTACGCCGACGACTCCGGGGGTGGCGCTCGGCATGCCGACGATCGGGGTGCCGGCACCGCTGCCCGACCCGGTCTGCGGCTGACTCACCCGCCGGTCGACAGGTCCTCGACGCCGCGGACCGACACCCCAGCCTGGCCGTAGCGACGCGCCGACCTGCCCTCCAGCCAGCGGGCCAGCTGGGAGAGCGCGAAGCAGACGGCGATGTAGACCACGGCCACGATCAGGTAGGCCTGCAGCAGGCTCGCCGTGGTCTCGCCGGCGAACTGACCGGTGCGCAGCAGCTCCTCGTAACCGATGACGAAGCCGTACGACGTGTCCTTGAGGACGACGACGCCCTGCGCGACCAGGGAGGGCAGCATTCGGCTGACGGCCTGGGGCAGGACGACGAGCCGCTGTGCCTGTCGGCGGGTCAGCCCGACGGCGTAGGCGGCTTCGGTCTGGCCGCGGGGCAACGACAGCACGCCGGCCCGGATCACCTCGGCGAAGATGGCGCTGTTGTAGAGCGTCAGACCGAGCACGAGCGCCCAGTACTTGCTGACGTCCAGGCCCAGCGCCGGCAGGCCGAAGAAGCCGAAGAGGATGAGCAGCAGGCTGGGTAGGGCGCGGAACAGCTGCACGTAGAGACTGGCGGCCCATCGCAGCAGCCGGTTCTCCGACAGCCGCCCCAGGGCCATCAGGGTGCCGACGCTGACCGACAGCGCGACGGCAGCACCCGCTGCCTTCAGCGTCGCCTGCAGGCCACGCCAGAAGGCTCCCGCGCCCTCGGCCGAGAGCAGCTCCTCCCACCGCGCGCCGTCGAGTTGACCGGCATCGGCGAACTTGTCGACGGCAAAGGCCGCGATCGCCAGCAGCAGCAGCCCTCCGAGGACGGACGCGATCAGCGTGCGCCGTCGACCGCGCGGCCCGAGCGGGTCGCCATACGCCGTCAGGGCGGTCATCGCGAGAACGCCGTACGCCGCTCGAGCCGACCCACGAGCAGTCCGGTCGGCAAGGTGAGCAGCAGGTAGAAGAACGCTGCGCCGGCCAGTGCAGCCAGCGGGTCGATCGTGTCGTTGATGACGAACTCGGTCTGGTTGGTGATGTCGGTGACGTCGATCGTCGCTGCGACGGCGGAGTTCTTGGTGAGGGCGATGAGGATGTTGCCGAGCGGCGGCACAACAGTGCGGAACGCCTGCGGCAGGACGACCAACGTCATCGTCTGCGGGAACGTCAGCCCGATCGAGCGGGCCGCCTCACCCTGACCGGGCGCGACGGCGTTGACGCCGGAGCGCAGCGCCTCGCAGACGAACGCTGCGTGATAGAGCGCCAGCGCCAGAACGGCCCAGGTGAAGAAGCTGAACGAGCGGATCGGTTCGCCGAGCTTGGGCAACCCGAACGCGAGCAGCACCGCCAGAACCGGCAGCGGGCAGTTGCGCAGGGTCTCGACGTAGACCGTCGCGCCGGCGCGCAGCGTCGGGACGGGACTGACCCGCATCGTCGCGAGGACCGTCCCGAGGACGAGAGAGCCCAGGGCCCCCAGCGCCGTCAGCTGCAACGTGCCGACGAAGCCCTCGAGGTAGAGATCGAGGTTGTCGGTGATCGTCGACAACTGCACGGCGCTGGGGCCCGGCTCAGCTGGCGGTGTAGCGGTCGACGGCCGGAGGCTTGGGCAGGTCGTCCTGGACCTTGCCCACGGTCGCCTTCAGGGCCTTCTCCCAGCGACCGTCCTCGTAGATCTTCTCGAGCGTGTCGTTGAGGAAGTCCCGGAAGGCCTGGTCGCCCTTCTTCAGCCCGATGCCGTAGGGCTCCTCGCTGAAGGTGTCACCGACGACCTTGAAGGCGTCGGGCTTCTTGCTCACCAAGCCGAGCAGGATCGCCTCGTCGGTGGTGACCGCGTCGACCTGCTTGTTCTCCATGGCGGTGGCGCACTTGCCGTAGGTGTCGAACAGCGTGATGACGGCCTTGGGGGCCTCGGTCTTGATCCGCTCGGCGGGGGTGGAGCCCTCGACGGAGCAGACCTTCTTGCCGGCAAGGTCGTCCTTGCCCTTGATGGTGTCGTCGTCCTTGCGGACCATCAGCGACTGGCCGGTGACGTAGTAGGGGCCGGCGAAGTCGACGACCAGCTTGCGCTTGTCGTTGATCGTGTAGGTCGCGGCGACGATGTCGACGTTGCCGTTCTGGATGAACGGCTCGCGGTTCTTGCTCACGGCCTCGGTGAAGGTCGGCTTCACCCCGAGCTCGTCGGCGATCAGCCGGGCGATCTCGACGTCGAAGCCCTCCACGTCACCGCTGAGGCCCTTCTCGCCGTAGAGCGGCTGGTCGAACTTCGTGCCGACCTTGAGCACTCCCGCCTGCTGGATGCGGGCCATGGTGCTGCCGGCGGCGAAGCTGGGCTTGTCGCTTGCGCCGTCCCCTGAGTCAAGGGCTGAGCTGCCGCCACAGGCGGTGGCAGCGAGGGCGACCGCAGCCAGGCCGGCTGCAGTGCGGAGGAGGTTGCGCGATGTCACGGTGATCCTTCCGGTGGGTGGTGCTGGGTGTGGAGCGGCCGGTCAATGGGTCAGGATCGTGGCCAGGAAGTCGCGCGCCCGGTCGCTGTCGGGAGCGGTGAAGAAGGTCTCGGGGCTGCTGTCCTCGACGATGCGGCCTTGGTCCATGAAGACGATGCGCGAGGCCGCAGACCGGGCAAAGCCCATCTCGTGGGTGACGACGATCATCGTCATGCCCTCGTCGGCGAGGCCGGTCATGACCTCCAGGACCTCGCGGATGAACTCCGGGTCCAGGGCCGAGGTCGGCTCGTCGAAGAGCATGACCTTGGGCTCCATGGCCAGGGCCCGGGCGATGGCCGCGCGCTGCTGCTGGCCACCGGACAGCTGAGCCGGCATGGCGTTGGCCTTGTTGGCGATGCCCACGCGATCGAGCAGGGCCAGGGCCTGCTGCTCTGCTGCTGCCTTGCTGCGACCGAGGGCCTTGCGCGGCCCGAGCGTGACGTTGTCGAGGATGCTCTTGTGCGCGAACAGGTTGAACGACTGGAACACCATGCCGATGTCGGCGCGCAGGCGGGCCAGCTCCTTGCCCTCCTCGGGGAGCAGCTGGCCGGCGATCCGGATCTCCCCGCCATCGATCGTCTCGAGCCGGTTGATGCAGCGGCACAGCGTCGACTTGCCCGACCCCGACGGGCCGATGACGACAACAACCTCACCGGCCATCACGTCGAGGTCGATGTCGCTCAGTGCGGCCAGCGATCCGAACCGCTTCTGCACACCGCGCAGCGAGACCAGCGGCTCGGGCTCAGCGACCATCGGCCGACCCTAGCCGGATCGGACATAGTGCAGCGAAAGCCGTGATCGGCTCGTTACGCCGCGCCCTATCGTGACCCGCGTGACCAGGCCGGTGGTGCTCGCCGTGGTCGGGCCCACCGCGACCGGCAAGTCCGACCTGGGTGTCGCCCTGGCCCAGGCCCTCGGCGGTGAGGTCGTCAACGCCGACTCGATGCAGCTCTACCGCGGCATGGACATCGGTACGGCGAAGCTCGCACCGCCCGAGCGCCAGGGCGTCGAGCACCACCTGCTCGATGTCTGGGACGTGCGGCAGACCGCGACAGCCGCGGCCTATCAGGAGCTCGCCCGCGGCTGCCTGGACGACCTGCTCGGCCGAGAGGTGCTGCCCGTCGTCGTCGGCGGTTCGGGGCTCTACGTGCGCGCAGCGCTGGACGCGATGGACTTCCCGGGCACCGATCCCGCGCTGCGGACTGCTCTGGAGGCTGAGTTGGAAGCCTCCGGTCCGCTGGCCCTGCACGCCAGGTTGACCGTCCTGTCACCAGAGGCGGCGGCACGGATGGAGCCGACCAACGGCCGGCGGATCGTGCGCGCCCTGGAGGTCGTCACGTTGACCGGGTCGATGCCCGGTGCGCTGACGTCGTACGACGCGGTCTACGACACCGTCTATCTCGGGCTGGACCGGCCCGACCTGACGGCGGCCACTGATGCCCGGGTCGACCGGATGTGGGCGCAGGGGCTGGTCGCCGAGGTGCGTGCGCTCGACGCCGTCGGACTGCGCGAGGGGGTGACGGCGTCGCGAGCCCTGGGCTACGCGCAGGTGCTGGCCCACCTGGCGGGGGAGTGCACCGAGGCGGAGGCGATCGAGGCGACGAAGGTCGCGACGCGCCGGTTCGTCCGGCGCCAGCGCTCCTGGTTTCGACGCGACCCGCGGATCCACTGGCTGGCAGCTGGCGACCCGCTGGTCCAGGCGCTCGCGTTGTGGCCCTCGCCGTAGGCTCGGCGCGTGTACTTCGTCAAGGGCCACGGCACCGAGAACGACTTCGTGGTGCTGCCCGACGCCAACGGTGAGCTGGCGCTGACGGACCGGCAGGTGCAGCTGCTCTGCGACCGGCGCGCGGGGATCGGTGCCGATGGGATCTTGCGTGTCGTGCGCTCCGAGCACGTGCCGGAAGCCGCGGGCAGCGGGGCCGAGTGGTTCATGGACTACCGCAACGCCGACGGCTCGGCGGCGCAGATGTGCGGCAACGGTGTGCGGGTCTACGCGCGCTACCTCGTCGACGCCGGCCTCGCGCCGGCCGGCCGGGTGATGCTGGCGACCCGCGGCGGCACGAAGGTCGTCGGCGTACCCGCGTCGGGGGACATCACGGTCGACATGGGACCAGCCGTCCTCGGGGTGCCGGTCGACATCGACGGGGTGATCGCAACGTCGGTCGACATGGGCAACCCGCACGCCGTCGTCCAGGTCGCCGACGTCGACGCACTCGGCGTGCTGCGGCCGACTCGCACCGACCTCAACGTCGAGTACGTCGAACAGCTCGGTGCCGGACGATTGCGGATGCGCGTGCACGAGCGCGGGGTGGGGGAGACCCGATCGTGTGGCACCGGTGCCTGCGCGGCCGTCGTCGCCACCATGGCACTGACCGGTGAACCGCGCGATATGCCTTACGCCGTAGGGGTTCCCGGGGGCGACCTGCTCGTGACCTGGCGCGCCGACGATCACGTCCTGCTCTGCGGTCCGGCCGTCCTGGTCGCCGACGGGAACGTCCGATCCGACTTCTGGGAGAAAGCGTGACACCGCAGGACACCGCCCGCGCCCTGAAGAAGCCCGTGGGTGACCTGGGCATGCAGTTCATGGCCGATCCGCTGACTCGCGAAGCCGGTAAGGCGCTCGGCCTACGCGGCCGTCCGCTCTACCACCTCGGTCGCGGCGGTGCTCTCGGTGACGTGCCGGCTGACGTGGTGGTGGCCGCCTTCGCGTTCTTCCCGCCGGCCGTCGTCACCGAGCACTGGGAGGCCGGGCGAGCGGTGCTGGCGCCTGCCGAAGCGGCGCGGGCCTATGCGGGCATGTGCAACGACTGGGGCCGGCGCACCCTCACCGGTAAGCCCGGGCTGGAGCGGGCCGACGAGCTCGTCGGTCGCGTGGTCGACGGTGCCCAGTGCGCAGGCCTGCCGCTGTTCGCCGGCTGGCGGCAGGTGGTCGTGCCCAGCGATGTGCCCGGCCGGCTGGCGCAGCGCCTGCACGTCCTGCGCGAGCACCGCGGCGCCGTACACGCCGCAGCGGTCGCGGCGGTCGGTCTCGACCCGCTGGCCGCCATCATGGCCGGGACCTACGGCGCCGCCAACGCGACGTTCTTCGAGTGGCCTGAGCCGTTCCCCGACCCGGAGCCCTATCGGGAGGCGTGGGCCGCCGCCGAAGAGCTCACCAGTGCAGCGGCGGCGACGCCGTACGAGCTCCTCAGCGCCCCGGAGCGGGCCGAGCTCGTCGCGCTCCTGACCGACTTGCACGCCGCCGTCCTGGGCTGACCGGGGGACGCGACCAGCTCACGGGCGTGACATTGCCGTCAGGAACGGCACAATGCCGACATGAGCGGGCAAGGCAGGACAGCGGCCCAGCTGCCGAGCGGCGATGTGGTCTTCGGCTTTACCGACGTCGTCGGCTCCACCGCGCTGCTCCGCGCGCTGGGCGGCGAACGGTTCCAAGCCCTGCTGCACGAACACCGCTCGCTCGTCACCGCAGCGGTCGAGCGCGAGAACGGTTACCTGCTGTCGAGCGTCGGGGACGAGTGCTTCTTCGTGTTCGCCGAGGCCGCGTCGGCCGTGCGCGCCGCGGTGGCGGTGCAGACCCAGCTGCAGGGTCATCCCTGGCCCGGCGACGGCGCCGTGACCGTGCGGCTCGGACTGCATCGCGGCACGGACGTCCCGGCCCCGCACGCCGGCGACTACGCGCACCTGGCCGTGCACCAGGCGGCGCGGGTCTCGAGCGCTGCCCAACGCGGTCAGGTGCTGGTGACGCAAGACCTGTTTCAGGTGGCGCTCGACCTTGGCCTGCAGTGCGCCGACCTCGGCAGCTTCTGGATCCGTGACTTCGACGGCCCGCAGCGGCTGGTGGCCATCGGC
>JANPHZ010000187.1:0-4932 GCA_031424715.1 Frankiaceae bacterium | reverse complement strand
CGGTTTCGTCATCCACCTGGGTGCGCCGCCGTCACCTATCGCCTACTACCAGCAGATCGGCCGCGCCGGCCGCGGCGTCGACCGCGCCGAGGTGGTGCTGCTGCCCGGCGAGGAGGACGAGGCCATTTGGCGCTACTTCGGCTCCCTGTCGTTCCCCTCGCCCGACCAGGTCAGCGCAACGCTGCGCGCGCTGCACCCGGACCAGCCCCGCTCCGTGGCGTCCCTCGAGACGTCGGTCGACCTTCGTCGTACGCGGCTGGAGGCGATGCTCAAGGTGCTCGACGTCGACGGCGCCGTGCGACGGGTGCGGGGCGGCTGGATCGGCACCGGCCAGGCCTGGGCCTACGACGAAGACCGCTACGCGCGGGTGTCCGCCGCGCGGGCCAGCGAGCAGCAGGCGATGCGGGACTACGCCGCCACGCCGGACTGCCGGATGCACTTCCTGCTGCGCCAGCTCGACGACCCGCAGGCGGCGCCGTGCGGCCGCTGCGACCGCTGCACCGGGGACCAGCGCCCCGTCGCGGTGTCGGAGACGGCCCTGTCGGCTGCGCAGGGCCTGCTCAGCCGACCCGGGATCACCGTCGAGCCGCGCCGGATGTGGCCGAGCGAGCTCGCGGCCCTGGGCATCGACCTGCGCGGCAAGATCGCGGCTGACCTGCAGGCCGACCCCGGCCGGGCCCTGTGCCGACTGTCCGACGTGGGCTGGGGCACCCGGGTGCGCACGGTCCTGCGCGGCCCGGACGGGCCGCTGGACGACGCCCTGCTGGGCGCCCTGGTGCAGGTGCTGGCCGCCTGGGACTGGCCCGAGCGACCCAGCGCCGTCGTCGCCGTGCCCTCACGCAGCCGGCCCCAGCTGGTGGCCTCGCTGGCGCAGCGTGTGGCCGCCACGGGTCGGCTGGACCTGCTCGGCCCCCTGGAGCGCACCGCGCCCACCACCGGCGCCGCAGGTCTGCGCGGCGCCAACAGCGCGCAGCGCTTCCGCGCGGTCCATGCCAGCCTGGCCGTGCCGGCGGCCTGGGACGTGGCCGGCCGGTCCGTGCTGCTCGTCGACGACCGCACCGACACCGGCTGGACCCTGACCGAGGCGGCTCGGGTGCTGCGCGCGGGTGGCGCGGCTCACGTCCTCCCTCTCGTCCTCGCGGTCGACGGCTGACCTAGCGTGACGCCATGAGTGGATGGCAGCCCCGGCAGTTGGCAGAGCAGACCGGTCGCACGGTGGTCATCACCGGCGCCAACAGCGGTATCGGACTGGCGGCCGCCCGCGACCTGGTCGGCCGGGGGGCCCACGTGGTCCTGGCCTGCCGCGACACGGCTGCGGGCGACAAGGCCCGGGCGTCCCTGGCCGGAACACGCGGCACCGCGGAGGTCCGTGAGCTCGATCTCGCCGACCTCGACAGCGTCGCGGCCTTCGCCAAGGGACTGACCGAGCAGCTTGACGCGGACGGACGTTCGTTGAACGCGCTCGTCTGCAACGCCGGTGTCATGGGCGGACCGCCGCTGTTCACCAGCCAGGGCTTCGAACGGCAGATGGGCACCAACCACCTCGGTCACGCGGCGCTCATCACCGCGCTCTGGCCGGCCCTGCACCTGGCAGCCGGGCGGGTCGTCCTGGTGAGCAGCATCGCGGCGCGCGGCGGGCGGCTCAGCGCCAGCTCGACCACGCAGGACCTCGTCGCCCCCGCGCCGTACGACGCCCAGCGGGTCTACGCCAACACCAAGCAGGCCAACCTGCTGCTGGCCCAGGAGCTGCACCGCCGAGTCGTCGCGGCCGGATCACCCGTCAGCGTGGTCGCCGTGCACCCCGGCGTCGCGTGGACCAACCTGTTCGCCCGCCAGCTGCGCGAGCAGGGCCGGGGCTACCTCGTCGTTCCGCTCAGCCTCGTGCGACCCGTCGTGTTCCAGTCCGCGACGGCGGGTGCGTTGCCCACGCTGCGGGCGCTCGACACCACCACCCCGAGCGGGGCCTTCGTCGGGCCCAAGGCGTTCAACCAGTTCCGGGGCCGGCCCGAGCTCCTGGAGGTTTACACGACCGGGCGCGACCCTGACGTCGCGGCGCGTCTGGTGCAGCTCACCCAAGAGGTACTCGGCACCGCCCTGCCGGTCTGATCAGCCCTAGCAGCGAGCGCCGCCGACAAACTTCTGTTCGGCCTTGGCGTCGGCGGAGTCAACGTTGACGTTGCCGTCGTAGTAGATGTAGTTGGCGCGGGCCAGTGCCTGGATTCCCGTGAACGGGACACCGTCGGTCTTCTCGGCGACGGCGACCCGCAGATCAGTCTGCTTGATCTTGAGCGTCAGGGTGTTGCCGCTGAAAGTTGCCTCTACCGGCGCACCGGAGACCAGGGTGCCCTCCCCTGCATCAGCGGCGTTCTTGATCCGAAGGCCCTGCTGGACGAAGACGTTCGCCTCAGCGGTCCGCTGCAGGCTGTTCTTAGCGAACAACGTGACCCGCTTGCTGCCGACCGTGAAGTTGATGTCCATGCGCACGTCCGGCGCGTACGTCGGACGAACAGCGGCCTTGTCCACGGTCACTGTGGCGACGAGCCGCTTGCCCTCGTTTTTCAAGGTGAACCCGGTGAGGTCCAGCGACGAGTCGGCCGCCGGAGCGGTGTCGCCCTTGGGATCGACAACGCTCAGGCAACCGACCTTGGCCGGACCGGCCAGCGCCGGAACAGCGGGCACGGCCAAGAGTGCGGCAGCGACGGCGGCGCGGAACAGACCTCGGTTCATGGTGGCTCCAGGTTCAGTGGCAGCGCAGATCGGTCCCGGGTGCACTTCGACGCACGCGGGAGTTCACCTGCTCGCAGCGGGCGCGATCTGCTCGAGCAGCAGCCGGGCGGCCTTGCGGTCGGTCTTGCCGATGCTGGTGAGCGGCACCCGGTCGACAACGCGGACCTCGCGGGGTCGCTTGGTCTTGGCCAGCCGGGTCGCGGCGAAGGCCACCAGCTCGTCGGCGCTGACCGGGCCGGACAGCTCGACAAAGGCCACGACCTCCTCACCCAGGACCGGGTCGGGACGACCGACGACTGCGGCCGCGGACACGGCAGGGTGCGCGAGGAGCGCGTCCTCGACGTCGCGGGGATAAACGTTGAAGCCGCCCCGGATGATGAGGTCCTTGGTCCGGTCGACCACGCTGAGGTAGCCGTCGGCGTCCAGGTGGCCGATGTCGCCGGTGCGCAGCCACCCGTCGACCACCGTGGCCCGGGTGGCCGGCTCGTCCTGCCAGTAGCCGAGCATCACGCCGGGCGAGCGCACGCACACCTCGCCGTCCACACCGACGCCCAGCACCGCGCCTTCGGCGTCGACAACCCTCAGTTGCACCCCCTCCAGCGGCAGGCCGACCGTGCCGTCCCGGCGCGCGTCGGGCGGGTTCATGGTGGCGGTCGAGGTCACCTCGGTGCAGCCGTAGCCGTCGCAGACCCGTGCCGTCGGTACCCGCCGCTCGAACTCCGCCCGGGTGCTCGGGGCGAGCGGCGCCCCACCCGACGTCACGTAGCTGAGCGAGCGCAGGTCGTGACGCTCCAGGTCGAGCTCCAGCAGCAGCTGCAGCATCGAAGGCACGACCGCGCTCGCCTCGATCCGGTCGCGCTCGACCTGCTCGACAAAGGCCTGGGCCGTGAACCGGCCCATCAGGTGCATCGTCCCGGGCCGGGAGGCAAAGAGCCGGCTGACGACGTTGATGAGCCCGAAGACGTGCGAGATCGGCAACGGCAGGAGGACCCCCGTCGTACCGGCTTGCTCGACGACCCGCTGGCGGGCCGCGGCCATCGCCAGCAGGTTGCCGTGGCTGAGCATCACACCCTTGGCGCGACCGGTGGTGCCGCCGGTGTACAGCAGCGCCGCGAGGTCCGTCGCCGCACGGGGCACGAGCCCCAGCGCCGCGGTCTCCACCAGGTCGGCGAGCAGGTGCTCGTCAGGTCCCGGCGTCTCGTCGGCGACGACCACGGCCACGTCGAGACCAGTGGCCGCCGCCCGGACCAGAGCGATGCTGGCCGCGGTCGCCAGCACCACCGTCGCCTCGCTGTCGCGCAGCACGTGAGCGAGCTCGGCCGGCGTGACGGCCGGGACGACGGGCATCGCCGCCGCGCCCGCGTGCCAGATGGCGAGGTAGGCCAGCACCACGTCGACGCTATTGGTCATGACCACGCCGACCCGGTCACCGGGTCGGACCCCCAGACCGCGCAGCCCGCTGGCCAGCCGCGCCGCCCGCTGCGTCAGGTCCGCGAGGCGGTGCGTGACGCCGTCCGAGGCCGCGAAGTCGTGGTCGCCCAGTCGCGCGAGCGCGCGCGGCGCGAGCTCGCCCAGGCCGGTCATCCGAGCCGGACGACCATCTTGCCGACGTTGTCGCCGCGCAGCATGCCGATGAAGGCGTGCGGCGCCTGCTCGAGCCCGTCGACGACAGTCTCGCGGAAGACCAGCTCGCCGGACGCGAGCCACCCGCCGACCTCGGTGACGAAAGCGGGCAGCAGGTCCTGGTGGTCGCTGACCAGCAGCCCACGCAGGGTCAGCCGCTTGCCGATGAGCATCGGCAGGTTGCTCGGTCCGGGCGCGGCCTCGGTGTTGTTGTACTGCGAGATCATCCCGCAGATCGCTGCCCGGCCGTGCACCTTCAGGCAGCTGATGGCGGCCTCGAGGTGCTCACCCCCGACGTTGTCGAAGTAGACGTCGATCCCGTCCGGCGCCGCGGTCCGCAGCTGCGGCAGCACCGGTCCGTCCTTGTAGTTGAAGGCCGCCGCGAAGCCGAGCTCGCGCAGCCAGTCGACCTTCTCGGAGCTGCCTGCGCTGCCGATGGCCGTGCCGCCGCGCAGCCGCGCGAACTGCCCGACGAGACTGCCGACAGCCCCCGCGGCTCCGCTGACGAACACGGTCTCGCCCTCGACCATCGCGGCCACGTCGAAGAGCCCGGCGTACGCCGTGAGACCCGGCATGCCGAGG
>JANPHZ010000186.1:0-19371 GCA_031424715.1 Frankiaceae bacterium | reverse complement strand
ATGGCGGAGGTCGCCGGGCGCCACGGCGCGCTGTGGTCGGTCAACGACCGGGCCGACATCGCCTCGGTCGTCGGCCCCGACATCTTGCACCTCGGGCACGACGATCTGCCCGTTCCCGCTGCACGGGCGATCCTCGGCTCGGACGTGCTGATCGGGCGGTCCACCCACGACGAGCAGCAGGTCGCGGCAGCCGCTGCGGAGCCCGGGGTCGACTACTTCTGCGTGGGTCCGACCTGGCCGACGCCCACCAAGCCGGGGCGACCGGCGCCCGGTGTCGAGCTGCTTCGCTTCGCCGCAGTGCTCGGCACGGACCGGCCGTGGTTCGCGATTGGCGGGATCGATCTCGGCAACCTCGACGAGGTGCTCGCGGCCGGGGCGCATCGCGTGGTCGTCGTGCGTGCCCTGACCGAAGCTGCCGATCCCCATGCCGCCGCCGCCGAGCTGTCCCGCCGGATGCGGGAGGCGGGGTGAGAGCGGCCTACCTCTTGGTGCTGCTGGCCTGCCTGGTCGGCACAGCGCCCTTGGAGGTGTTCCTGTCGACCCGCGTCTACGCCCGTTGGCGCCGGCTCGGCCTGACCTTGCTTCCCGTCGTGGCCGTGTTCGTCGTCTGGGATGTCCTTGCGATCCGCGCGGGTCACTGGTCCTACGACCCTCGCCAGACCACGGGGGTCGAGATCGGCAACCTGCCGCTCGAGGAGCTGCTGTTCTTCCTCGTCATCCCGATCTGCTCGATCCTGTCGCTCGAGGCCGTGCGGGCCGTACGCGGCTGGGCAGCGGGGGACGAGCGATGAGCTACACCCAAGCGGCGCTGCTTGCTGTCGTCGGCGCGGTGCTACTGGACCTGGTGGTCCTGCGCACCCGGCTGCTCACCCGCAAGGTCTTTTGGACGGCGTACGCCATCATCGTGTTCTTCCAGCTGGTCACCAACGGCATCCTCACCGGTCGCGAGATCGTGACCTACGACCCGGACGCCATCACCGGCGTGCGCCTCGTCTACGCGCCCGTCGAGGACCTGCTGTTCGGCTTCTCGCTCGTCGTCCAGACCCTGAGCTGGTGGATCTGGTGGGGGAGACGTCTGCGCGAGGACTAAGCCGACCGCCGCGTCCCGTGGTCAGAACAGACCATGGTGCGTCGCCCACCCCTGCCAGACCATGAACACCAGGATGGTCACGGAGGGAGGCTCGGTTCACATGGACGCAGCCAACCCCCAAGCCGTCGACGGGCTGCTCGCCCTGGCACTGAGCGACAAGTCGTGCGAGGACCTGCTCGACCAGGCGATGCAGCTGGCCGCGGTGGCCCTGCCGGGGGTGACGGTCGCCTTCTACCGGCCGACTGCTGTGGGCGGCGACTTGCTGCTGGCCGCCTGCGCGGGATCCGCCCCAGGCACCCTGAGCCCCCCCGAGGGCTGGGACATGCCCGGCGAACACCCCGACGCCTTCCCGGTCCGCGCTGATGACGGGCGGCCGCTGGGGCTACTCACCCTGTCCGGTCCGGTCCGGCCGAGGCACCGTTCTTACGCCCGCAGCTTGGCTGACGTTTTGGGGGTCTGCGTTGTCCGCTGCCTTCGCCAGGAGGAGGTCGCCCGCAACGAGCATCGGATGGTCGAGGCGCAACGGATCTCCGGGGTCGGCAGCTACGACTTCGAGATCGCCACCAACACCAACATCTGGAGCGACCAGCTCTTTCGCATCTACGGCCGCGAGCCGCAGGAGTTCAACGCGTCGTACGAGCTGTTCCTGTCGCTGCTGCACCCGGACGATCGCGAGAACGTCATGGCGGTGCACCAGCACTCGCTGGCGACCCTCGAGCCCTACGAGATGCAAGAGCGGATCATCTGGCCCGACGGTCAGGTGCGCACGCTGGCCAGCTGGGGTGAGATCGTCGTCGACAGCGAGGGACGCCCGGCCCGGATGGTCGGCATCTGCTGGGACATCACCGAGCGTTGCGCGATGGAAGAGCAGCTCGTCCGGCAGGCACTGCACGACCGCCTGACCGACCTGCCGAACAGAGCGCTGCTCGTCGACCGGCTGAGCCGGGCGCTGGCTGATGGGCCGCAACCGGGCAGCCTGGCCGTGCTCTATCTCGACATCGACCGCTTCAAGGTCATCAACGACAGCCTCGGGCACGAATCCGGCGACACGGTGCTCGTCGAACTGGCCCGACGGCTCGAGGCGTTGATGCGGCCGCGTGACACGGTCGCCCGCTTCGGCGGGGATGAGTTCGTCGTGCTGTGCATGGACCTCGAGCACCCGGCCGAGGCTCTGCACGTGGCGGAGCGGCTCCAGCAGGGCATCGGCGCACCGATCGACGTCGACGGAGCTGAGGTCGTGGTGAGCGTCAGCGTCGGCATCGCGGTCTCCTCGTCCGCGGCGGACACCGCCAGCGATCTGCTTCGGGACGGTGACGCGGCGATGTACCGCGCGAAGCGAGAGGGTCGGGCCCGCTCGGTGCTGTTCGCCGAGGCCATGCGGGTGGAGGCCTTGACGCGACTCGAGACCGAGGTCGAGCTGCGCCGCGCCCTGACGTCCGGCGAGCTGCTCCTGCACTACCAGCCCGTCGTCGACCTGACGACGGGAGCCCTCGTCGGCTTCGAAGCTCTGCTGCGCTGGCAGCACCCGACCCGGGGGCTGGTGCTGCCCGCCGAGGTGATCCCCATCGCCGAGGAGAGCGGGCTCATCGTCCCGCTCGGCGAGTGGGTCCTGCAGGAGGCCTGCCAGCAGCTCGCGCAGTGGCACGCGCTCGTTCCTGGGCTGAGCATGGCGGTCAACCTCTCCGGCATCCAGATCGCGCATCCGGCTGTGGTCGAGCGGCTCGGTTCGGTGCTCGCCGCGACCGGCGTCGACTCCACCTGCGTCTCGCTGGAGATCACCGAGTCTGTTCTGATGCGCGATGCCCACCAAGCGCTCGGGGTGCTGAAGGCCTTCAAGGAGCTGGGCGTGCGCTTGTCCGTCGATGACTTCGGCACGGGCTACTCGTCGCTGAGTTATCTCAAGCGCTTCCCTGTTGACGTGTTGAAGGTGGACCGCTCCTTCGTGGACGGACTGGGCAGCGACTTCGACGGGCAAGCCATCGTGCGAGCCATCATCGCGCTGGCCCGCTCGCTCGGGATGTCCGTTGTCGCGGAAGGCATCGAGACCCCCGTGCAGCTCACCGCGCTCCAGGATCTCGGCTGCGCGCATGGCCAGGGCTTCCTGCTCGGCAAGCCCCTGCCGGTCGCGGAGGCGACGGCGCTGCTCGGCACGGCCGGACGGCCGACCATCCCGGCGGCCCGCCGTGAGTCTGACGGTGTGCCCAGCGCGTTCACGTAGCAGCGCGGAGTCCCTCAGCTCGAGGATAAAGCTGACCGCCACAAAGTGGTGTCACCGCTGGCGCCGGCTGGCAACGGCATCACGCCGTACGGCGCGCCTGCCAGGCGCGCATCAGACCGGGGCCGGCGACGGCAGCCCGCTTTGCCTTGCTGACGCTCACCCGCTGACCGAGCACCTGGTAGTCGACCTTCTCCACCTCGTCGAGGATCCCGCCGTACAGCGCGAGGGCTGTCTCGATGCAGGGCCGGCTGGTCGGGTGCAGCAGCCGCACTCCCTGGGCCGCCGTCCGGTAGATCTCGCGGGTGCGGTCGACCTCGAACGCGAGGAGGCGCCGGACCGGTCCGTCGACCACGCCGGCCTCGAGCTGCTCACGGGTGACGCCGAACGTCGCTAGGTCCTCCAGTGGCAGGTAGAGCCGCCCGCGCTGCAGGTCCTCGCCGACGTCGCGCAGGAAGTTGCTGAGCTGGAAGGCGATTCCGAGATCCTGGGCGTAGGGGTCGGCGATCTCGCGCGGCACCACGGGCTCGAGCAGCGGCACCATCTCCAGCCCAATGACGGCAGCGCTGCCGTAGACGTAGACCATGAGGTCGTCGTACGTCGGATAGCCGGTGACCGTCAGGTCCATGCGCATGCTGGTGAGGAAGGCCTCGATGTAGTCGAGCGGGATGTCCCAGCGCTGGACGGTGTCGACGACTGCCCGGCTGATGGGGTGCTCGCTCGTGCCGGTGGCGACATCGCGCAGGAACTGCTCGCCCCAACCGATCAGCCAGTCGGCCTTCTCGGCGTCGGTGAGGGTGCTGGCCAGGTCGTCGACGATCTCGTCGGCGTAGCGCGCGAAGCCGTAGAGCGCGTGGACGTAGGGCCGCTTCCAGGCCGGCAGCAGAAGCGTCGCCAGGTAGTCGGTCTTGCCGTGGCTCGCGTTCAGGCGTCGGCACTGCTCGTAGCTCTCGCGCAGGGCGGGGTCGGTGATGCCGGCCGCGTCCAGCTCTCTGTTGCTCACGGGGAGATCCTCGCAGCCAGGCCTTCAGCCGGCTGGTTCTGGGGTCTAGCGTGGCCGCGTGCATCGACTCGTGCTCCTACTCCTGTGCCTGTCGCTCACCGGTTGCACCAGCAGCGACCCGGAGGCGAGGCCGATCCCTTCGCCGATGGCGTCAGCAGCCGCGCCGTCCGCGTCCTCAACCCCGCCGGTTGCGTCCTCGCCGTCGCCGAGCCCTTCCGCGCGCGCGTCCACCGAGCCCGATGCCGCGAGGGTGCGTCTCACCGGGGACGGAATCGACCTGCCTGCTGCGCTGGTGGAGTTCGGGACGACCTTCGTCGCGGCCGAGCCGCGGCTGCGTGCTGCGCTAGGGCGGCCATCGCGCGACACCGGGGTGCAGAACAGCTTCAGCAACTACGGCACCTGCCCGGGCACCAAGCTGCGCGCGCTGGAGTACGGCGGGGGTGCGATGTGGGTGCTGTTCGGTGACGTCAAGCGCGACGGCGGCCCACTGACGATGTACCAGTGGGCGCTGACCCCGAAGGGCCGGCCGAAAGCGGTTCCCCGTGCCAGCGCCCTCGTCGGTGACGTCAGCACGTTCGCGTTCGGCATCGGGACGACCGTGCAACAGCTCCGGGACGGCACAGCCGCGGACACCCTGAAGGTGCGCGAGCGCGACGAGGTCTTCGGCCCGTCGTTCTCGCTGATGGACCAGTCGTCAGGCTTCTTCGGCAACCTGACCGATACCAAGAGCTCCGGCACGGTCACCTTCGTCCAGGCCGGGATGGGCTGCGGTGAGTGACGGCCAGCGGCTGCTCGCCACTGCAGCGGCGAGGACCAGCAGTGTTGGTACGCCGTAGAGCGGCGGTCGGATCAGGTGGCGACCGCTCGGCAGGATGAGCAGGCAGAGCACCGCCGAGCCGGCCGCGACCGCGCGGGCCCAGCGCGGGTCCAGGGCGACGGCCAGCACGGGCAGGGCCCAGAGCAGGTACCACGGCTGCACCACGGGCGCGAGCAGCACGGCGCCGAGCAGGGCGAGTCCGAGGTGGCGCAGGGCGGTGTCGCGACGCGCGCTCAGCAGCAGTGCGAGGACGGCGGCGGCGGCGAGGGCGGTCCCGATGAGCTGCACGGCGTCGACCTGCCCGAGGGCGACGCCCAGCCCCGTGCTGACCGACAGCAGGCTGCGGCGAGCCTCCCCGCCGCTCAGGGTGCCGGTCCAGCCGACCCCCAGGCCACAGGCAACCGTGACCGCCGCCGCGGTCGCTGCACTGCCGACGACGACCAGCCCGATGCGGCGGAGCCACGGGCCGCTGGCCAGTACGGGTAGGAAGAGCAGCATCAGCAGCACAGGGGCTTTCACCAGCGAGCCGAGGGCGATCAGGGCGGCTGCCGCGGTGACCGACGGGGTCGCGACCGACAGGCCGAGGACGGCCAGGCCGAGCATCAGCAGGTCGTTGTGCCCCCCACCGACGCCGTGCAGCAGCACGAGCGGGTTGGCGAGGCCGAGCCAGACCACGCGCCCGGCCGGCGCGCCGTGGCTGCGCGCCAGCCGCACGAGCCCCCAGGCCAGTAGGACCAGCCCGGCGACCGCGAGCAGCCGCAGACCGAAAGCCGCCACCAGCGGTCGCTCGCCGGTCAGCGCCACGATCCCCGCCGCAAGACGCAGGAACACCGGGCCGTACGGCGAGGGGGTGTCGAGCCAGACGTCGTCGACCTCGTCCGCGAGCGGCCCGGGTGCGGCGCTCGGGCCGACGGCGTAGGGGTCGAGGCCGGACAGCACCAGTTGGGCCTGCCCGGCGTAGGCATAAAGGTCGCGGCTGAACAGCGGCGGCGCGACGAGCAGGGGCAGGGCCCACCACGCCGACGCGGTCAGGACCGTCCGGGTCTCGCCGTCCCGCACGAGCCACCAGGCGCCGAGCAGCAGCAGGACGCCCGCGACACACAGGGGCAGGGCGAGGGGGATGTCGAGCCGCTCGGGAGGAGCCCCGACGCCGTAGCCGCCGATCGTGAGCAGAGCACTGCCGAGCACCCCCGCGCCGACGACGGCGCGGGTCCTCACGCCAGGGCCCGCGAGCGGTACGCCTTGTCCTTACCCAGGATCCGCTCGGCAGCCAGTCGACCGCTGATCAGCACCATCGGGACCCCCACGCCGGGCTGGGTGCCGGAGCCGGCGAAGACGACGCCCTCGACCTTGGGGGCGAGGTTCGTCGGGCGGAACGGCCCGGTCTGGAAGAACGAGTGGGCACTGGCAAACGGCGCGCCGCGCTCCATGCCACGGCGCTGCCAGTCGGCCGGGGTCGTGACGTCCTGCACCTCGATGCCGTCGCCGAACCCGACGTAGCCAGCCTTTTCCAGCCGAGCGACGACCTCGTCGCGGTAGCGCGGTCCGACGACGTCCCAGTCGATGCCGGCATCGAGGTTGGGGGTGGGGAACAGCACGTAGTAGATGTGCTTGCCGTCCGGTGCGAGCGCCGGGTCGGAGTGCGAGGGGTTGGTGACCAGGATCGACGGGTCGGCCATCAGCTGCTTGCGGTCGATCAGGTCGGTGAAGACCTCCGACCACGCCTTGCCGAAGTGGATGTTGTGGTGGGCGATCTGGCTGTACGACGCCGTCGACCCGGCCAGCAGCAGGAAGCACGACGGCGAGTAGGTCAGCGACTTCACCCGAGCAGGCGTGGCCTCCGGCGGGAGCAGCTCGCGGTAGGCCACCGGCAGATCCGGGTTGAGGACGACGACGTCGGCGTCGATCCGCTCGCCGTCAGCGGTCTCGACACCGACCGCCCGGCCGTGCTCGACGAGGACCCGCGACACCGAGGTGCCGTAGCGGAACTGCACGCCGTGCTTCTCGGCAGCGCCGGCGAGGGCGCGCGGCACCGCGTGCATGCCGCCCTTGGGGAAGTAGACCCCCGCCACCGAGTCCATGTAGGCGATGACGGCGTAGATCGCCAGGGCGTCGTACGGCGAAAGGCCGGCGTACATCGACTGGAACGACAGCACTCGCTGGGTGCGCGCGTCCTTGAGATAGCTGTTGACCTTCGGGGCGAGCTTGCGGAAGCCGCCCAGGGCCACCAGTCGGGCCAGGTTGGGGGTGAGCAGGTCGAAGGGGCTGTCGATGTTGCGGTCGATGAAGTCCTTCATTTCGTAGCGGTAGAGCTGCGAGACGAAGTCGACGTAGCTGCGGTAGCCGGCGGCCTCGGCGGGGCCGCACACCCGCTCGACCTCGGCCTCCATCGCCCCTGCATCGGCCTTGACGTCCAGCGTCGACCCGTCGGGGTAGTAGGCGCGGTAGAGCGGGTCGACGGCCGTCAGCTCGAGCCAGTCCTCGAGCTTCTCGCCGACGCAGTCGAGGGCGTCGGCGATGAGGTCAGGCATCGTCAGGACGGTCGGGCCGGTGTCGAACCGGTAGGTGCCGCCGCCGGGGGAGTCCAGCTCGAGCAGGCCGTTGCGGCCGCCGGGGACGTCTTCGCGCTCGAGGACCGTGACCTCGCGACCCGCTCCGGCGAGCCGCAGGGCAGCGGACAGGCCTGCCAGTCCTGCACCGACGATGACGACGCGGTCGGTCTTGCCGGGGACGGTGCGCACCGGTCAAGGGTAGGCGCGCGAGCGCCCCTCGGCTGGGTGGGAGGCTGGGGCATGTCCCCGGCCTCCTCGCTCGCCCTCGCCTGTGCCCTGCTCGTCGGATGCGCCGCCTCGGTGGGGCCGGCGTGGGCTGCAAGCGACCCGACCCCGTTCACCGCCGTGACCGTCCTGCCGCCGGGCAACAGCGGCTTCGTCGACGCGGCCGGTCAGGTCAGGGGAACGGCGAGTGGCAACCCCGGCGATTTCGGGCCCCACATCGACGACCAGCGCGAGATGTACTGGAAGGGCACGTTCAAGCCAGGGGACTTCTCGATGCCGGGCGCGGACGCCGACCAGCCACGGCCGGGCGTGCGGATCGATCGCGATCCCTTCGGTGTGCCCATCGTCGCGGGCGACAGTGCAGGCGACGTGTGGTGGGGAGCCGGCTACGCCGCTGGACAGGACCGGCTGTTCCTGGCCGACGCGGTGCGCCGCTACGCGCGCGGCACCTATGCCGAGCTGGTCGGCCCGGACGGCCTCGAGGTGGACCGGCAGGCCCGCCAGGTCACCTACTCCGACGACGAGTACGCCGCCATGCTCGCGGCGCTGCCGCTGGAGGGTCGCACCGCACTGACGTCGTACGCCGAAGGCCTGAACGCCTGGATCACCAAGGTGCGTGCCGACCCGCGGCTGCTCCCGGCGGAGTATGCCCTGTTGACCACGCTGCCGGCTCCCTGGACCGTCACGGACACGATGGCCGCTGGCGTGCTCATCACGCGCACGGTCGCCTCGGCCGGTGGCGATGAGTTCCGCCTCGTCGAGTCGTTGCGGACCCTGGAGAAGGCGCTGGGTCGCGCAGAGGGCAGGCGGGTGTTCCGCGACCTCAACTGGCAGGACGACGCGAGCGCGCCCACGACGGTGCCCGCCAAGGAGGGTCGCTTCCGCAACCAGGTCGCCCCGACTCGGTCTGACTTCGACGCGGCGGCTGACTGGGCGCTGTCCCTGCCGCCCGAGCTGGGGGAAGGGATCAGCGCCGGAGTCCCGGCCATCCCCGGCGAAGGGACGCGCGACCCCGACGCCTTCCCCCTCGGGGCGACGTCCCTGGCTGCGGCGATGCAGGCCCGCACACCGGCTGCGGGACCGGCGCAGAGGCTGGTCAGCTGGGCCCGCGCCCTGCGCGGTGGCTCGTTCGGCATCGCGGTCTCGCCGGCGCGCAGTGCCACCGGCGGTGCTCTGCTCGAGAGCGCTCCCCAGCTCGGCTACTCCTATCCGTCGGTGCTGTGGGAGCTCGAGGTGCACGGCGCCGGCTACGACGCCCGTGGCATCTCGGTCCCTGGCATCCCGACCGTGGGGATCGGCTACGGCAAGCGGGTGGCGTGGGCCCTGACGACGGGCAACACCAAGACGATCGACTCCTTCGTCGAGAAGGTCCGGGTCACGGCGGGTACGCCCGAGTACCTCAGCGGTGGGACGTGGCGACCGCAGTCCTGTCGGCCGGAGGTCATCCGCTACCGGCAGTCGCTGGAGGGGGTGCCGTTCGGCTTGCCTCTGCAGAGCGAGACCTTGCAGGTGTGCCGCACGGGACGCGGCCCCGTCGTGAGCACCAGCAACGACGGCACGCTGGCTCGGTCCTTGCAGCTGGCGATGTGGAAGCGCGAGCTCGAGACCATCTCCGGCATCCTGGCCTGGAACCGGGTCGACGACCTGGCGTCGTTCCGCGCTGCAGTGGACAAGGTGACCTGGAACGAGAACGTCCTCTACGCCGACGCCGACGGGCACATCGCCTACTGGCACCCGGGTTTGATTCCCAGCCGGCCCGCCGGCACGGACACCCGCTTCCCCTCCGACGCATCGGGTGGTCAGGAGTGGTTGGGTCTGCTGCCGGTAGCGCAGCGCCCGTACGTCGCCGACCCGGCCCAGGGCTGGTTGGCCAACTGGAACGGCAAGCCGTCCAGCGGGTGGTCCGACACCTGGTTGGGAGACCCGAGCTCGGCCCGTCCGGCCGGGACGGCGAGCAGGCTCCGAGCGCTGGAGCGGAGCCTTGCGGCGGACGACTCGGTGTCGATGGCTGACCTGCAGGCCATCGACCGCCGGGCCGGCAGCCTCGACCACCGCCACGCCTCAGTGGTCCCGCTCGTGCTGCGGCTGCTGTCGGGCGTCCCGCTCAGCCCCTCGCTGACGGCGGCTCGCGATCTGCTCGCGAGCTGGAACGGGGTCGCCTACGGTCCTGGTGCAGGGACCTCGCCCGGTGCCCTCGACGACGAGTCCGTCACCGACGGCCCGGCGCCCACCTTGTTCCGGGCGCTGGCGCAGGCCCTGCCGGAGGTGCTGCTGCGTGACGTACCCGTCGAGGTGCTGCGGCGCAGCGATGCGACGTACACACACGTGTTCGACGCCACGCCGGTCGACAACCTCGTCCTGCGAGTGCTCGACCCGGCGAGCTCCTCCCTGACCGCCGAGCACGACTACCTGGCGGGCCGGAGCCGCTCTGCCGTCGTGACCGCTGCGTTGCAGAAGGCGGTCGCGACCGTCTCCGCTCGCTACGGCGCGGACCCGAGTGGGTGGCGGGTGCGTCACCCGCGCTCACCGGTGGAGTCGCTCACCGGTGTGATCGGTCCCTCCCTCAGTATGCCCTTCGAAGACCGGGGGTCCTGGGAGCACCTGGTCGCCTATACCCGTGCGCGACCGAGCGGGTCGGTGCCCGCCGTGCGGCCCGAGGGTGTGCTCGCGGCAACCGGGCCGGCGTCCTGGCCGGGGATCGCCGGACTGCTGCTCCTCGGCGCCGTCTGCTGGCGCCGGTTCAGGCCAGGGTGAGGATCTCGGCGCCGGTCTCGGTGACGACGAGGGTGTGCTCGAACTGAGCGGTCCGTGAGCGGTCGGCGGTGACCGCCGTCCAGCCGTCACCCCACATCTCGTGCTGCCAGCCTCCCAGGGTGATCAACGGCTCGATGGTGAAGGTCATGCCGGTCTCGAGACGGTGGCGGGCCTGCGGGTTGTCGTAGTGATAGACCTGCGGATCGCTGTGGAAGGACCGGCCGATTCCGTGCCCGACAAACGCGCGCACCACGCCGTAACCGTGGCTCTCGGCGTGCGCCTGGATCGCGCGACCGATGTCGCGGGTCGTGCCCCCGGGCTTGACCGCCGCGATGCCGATGTCGAGGCACTCGCGGGTGACCTCCACGAGCCGCCTGCTCTCCTCGTCGACCTCGCCGACGAAAAACGTCGCGTTGGTGTCGCCGTGCACGCCGTCGAGGAAGATCGTCACGTCGCAGTTGACGATGTCGCCGTCCTTGAGCACCGTCGAGTCCGGGATGCCGTGGCAGATGACCTCGTTGACGCTCGTGCAGAGCGACTTCGGGAAGGGCATGACCGAGCCTCCGTAGCCCAGCGGCGACGGGTAGCCGCCGCGCTTGAGGCACTCCTCGTGCGCGATCGCGTCGAGCTCGTCGGTGGTGATGCCAGGTCGGACCGCGGCGCCGACGACGGCGAGCACCTCGGCGGCGGCGCGACCGGCGTGGCGCATCAACTCGAGCGTCTCGGCGTCCTTGGGTCGGGCGCTGTCACGCACCCTCGGCCGGCCGCGCTTGTCGAGGGCGTAGTCGGGCCGCGGGATGTGAAGGGGCACCTCACGACGCGGCGACAGCTTGCCGGGCCGGACGTACTTGCTGGCCTCGAGCTCCTCGGCGACCCGCCGCGCGGTCTCGAGCTCGACGCGTTCCGGGGCGATGTCGGCGAGGCGGTGGCAGCGCTTGTACCGACGACCGCTGCCGCACCAGCAGGGGTCGTTGGCCGTCAGCGTCGGTGTGCTCATCACGCCGATCCTAGGCCTGTTCAGACCGTCCGGCTGGTCGCGGCGAGGGCGAGACCAGCCAGCACCTCGCGCGCCTCCGGCGCCACGGATGCCTGATCCAGCCCGGTCTGGGCCTGTTCCAGCAGCTCGCCGATCAGCGCCTCGACCCGGTCACGGGCACCGGTGTCGACGAGCACCTCGCGCAGCTCGGTCACCCCCTGCTCACCGAGGTGCGGGTCGCCGAGGTGTCGACGTACGACGGCCGACTGCGCGGGGGAGGCCTCGCTCAGGGCCATCGCGATGAGCGCCGTCCGCTTGCCCTCGCGCAGGTCGTCACCGGCGGGCTTGCCGGTCTCGGCCGGGTCGCCGAAGACCCCCAGCACGTCGTCGCGCAGCTGGAAGGCCTCGCCGAGCGGCAGCCCGTAGGCCGTGTAGGCGGCGGTCAGCTCGGCGGGGGCACCGGCCAGAGCGGCGCCCATGTGCAGCGGCTTCTCGATCGTGTACTTCGCCGACTTGTAGCGGGCCACCCGCAGCGCGCTCTCGATCGTCCCGCCGCCGAGGGCCTGCTCGAGCAGGTCGAGGTACTGCCCGGCCATCAGCTCGACGCGCATCTCGTCGTAGACCGGCTGGGTCCGCAGCAGCGCCTCGGTCGGCATCCCGCTGGTGTTGAGCAGCTCGTCAGCCCAGATCAGGCAGAGGTCGCCGAGCAGGACGGCAGCCGACAGCCCGAACGCTTCCGGGTCACCGTGCCACTCGCCGCTGCGGTGCAGCCCGGCGAAGCGCCGGTGCATGGCGGGCTGCCCACGCCGGGTGTCGCTGCCGTCCATCACGTCGTCGTGGATCAGCGCGCAGGCCTGCAGCAGCTCGAGCGATGCCGACGCGGCGACGAGCGCATCGCTGTCGTCGCCCCCGGCGCCGCGGTAGCCCCAGTAGCAGAAGGCCGGCCGCATCCGCTTGCCGCCGGTCAGCAGGAAGTCCGACAGCGACTCCTGCACCGGCCCGAGGGTGTCGGACACCGCCTCGAGTCGTGGCGCCTGAACGGCCAAGAAGCCGGCGAGGGCCTTGTGGACCCGACCGCGCAGGTCGGCACGGTCGAGCGGGGCTGGGCTCATGCGCCGCAGGTTAGTGCCCTGGGCAGGCGCGCGCCGCTAGCCTTGTGCCATGACCAGCCGATCGATCCGGGACCTGCTGGCCACGGGCGAGCCGGTCTTCTCCTTCGAGTTCTTCCCGCCCAAGACCGACGAGGGCGAGCGCCAGCTCTGGCAGTCGTTGCGTGAGCTCGAGTCGCTACGGCCCAGCTATGTCTCGATCACCTACGGCGCCGGAGGCTCCACCCGCGACCGCACCGTCGACATCACCGAGCGGATCGGCACCGAGACCACCCTGCTCCCGCTGGCCCACCTCACGGCGGTCGACCACTCGGTCGCCGAGCTGCGCCGGGTGATCGGGCAGTACGCCGGCGCCGGCGTGCACAACGTGCTGGCTCTGCGTGGCGACCCGCCCGGTGACCCGCGGGCCGAGTGGGTGGCGCACGGCGAGGGGCTGCAGTACGCCGAGGAGCTGGTGCGGCTCATCAAGTCGTCCGGCGACTTCACCGTCGGCGTCGCAGCCTTCCCCGAGAAGCACCCGCGCTCGCCCGACCACGACACCGACGCGAAGTACCTCGTGCAGAAGTTCCGCGCCGGCGCCGACTACGCGATCACCCAGATGTTCTTCTACGTCGACGACTGGCTGCGGCTGCGCGACCGGGTGGCGGCGCACGGGTGCGACGTACCGATCATCCCGGGCATCATGCCGGTGACCAACGTCAGCCAGATCGAGCGCTTCGCGGTGCTCTCGGGCGCCGCGTTCCCGGCCGAGCTCGCCGACCGGCTGCACGCGGTCGAGGACGACGCTGCCGCGGTGCGCGAGATCGGCGTCGAGTGGGCGACCGCCATGTGCGATCGGCTGCTGACTGAGGGCGCGCCCGGCCTGCACTTCATCACGCTGAACCGCTCGACCGCGACCCGCGAGATCTGGGACCGGCTGCAGCTCAGCGCCCTGCCCCGATGACCGGGTTGGTGCTGCTCGGTCTGGCCGGGGTCGTCCTCGTCGTACTGGCACTAGTCACAGCCCGGCGCCCCGCGCACGAGATCCCCAGTCGCGACGGCTACTTCGACCGGTGGCAGGTGCTGCACGGCGGCTACGACCCGCGCACCGGCAGCGCATGGCTGCGCGGCTGGCTGACGATGGTCTACGCGATCGCCCGGCCGCTGGCCAAGCGCGGCGTCCAGCCCGACGTGGTCACGATCTCCTCCATCTGGCTGGCCGGGCTGGTGCTGGTCCTCGCCGACATCGGTGGCCGCTGGTGGATCGCCGCCGGCTGGGTCATGGTTGCGAGCGGGCTGTTCGACACCCTCGACGGCTGCGTCGCCGTGCTCGAGGAGCGCACCACGGCCTGGGGCTATGTCCTGGACAGCGTCGTGGACCGCGTCAACGACGCCGTCTACCTGCTGGCCGTCGTGGCCGTGGGCTGCCCGGTCTGGCTCGCGGTGTCGTGCGGCTTCGCGTTCTTCCTCATGGAGTACCTCCGGGCGCGGGCCGGCAACGCCGGTGGCGACGAGGTGGGGCGGATTACGATGGCCGAGCGGCCGACGCGCGTCATCCTGCTGTCACCGTCGATCCACTTCAGCGGGGTCTTCCTCGGCCTGTCCGACGTGCTCCCGGTCGTCGGCCCGTCGCTGCTGCTGGCCATGACGGTGATCTCGATCGGTCAGCTCGCCCTCGCCGTACGCCGCCAGCTCGTGTCGCTGCCGGGCCCGGAGCCCACCGCTGCTGCCTGACCGCGGCACACGGGGTGGGTCACGACGACAGCTCCAGCCGCATCACGGTGCGGGTCCCTGCCTCGCGCACTGCGGTGAAGCCTCGCTCCTCGAAGGACCGTCGACGGCCCATGAAGCTGTAGTTCTCCTCTGCCCGGCCGCCCGCTCGGGCATGCGGGGCCAGGTCCTGCTTGGGGTAAGCCTCCACGGCTGACGCACCGGCGTCCCTTGCCGCGTCCACAGCGGCATCGAGGAGCGCGGTGGCTACCCCCGAGCTGCGTTCATCGACATCCACGAAGAAGCACACGATGGCGTGGACGTTCTCCGTGTCCTCGGTGGGTGGCCGCAGCTTCGGGCTGCGGGTCAAGCGTCCGAGCTCTGGCCTGGGACTGACCGAGACCCAGCCGACCGGACGCCCGTCCCGGTAGGCAAGCAGCCCGGGTCGGCGCCCCTCGCCCACCAGGGCACGCATGCCGTCCTTGCGCGCCACTCGCGAAGGCTGGTTGTCCCGCCAGGCCATGCACCAGCAGTGGCCCGGGATGGGCAGTCCGCCGCGGGGTCCCTTGCGCTCGAAGAGGCCCTCGAGGTCGGGCCAGCGGTCCGGCGTGACCGGACGGACCTCGATGCCGTCGGGCTGCATCCGGTCGTGCCCCATGCGCGGCACGCTAGCGCGACCCGGACATCCGGACCGGAAGGGTCGGGGCAGTGCCGGGGTTGCCACAAGCATGCGCATCGACATCTGGTCCGACATCGCCTGCCCCTGGTGCGCCGTGGGCAAGGCCAATCTCGACGCGGCGCTAGCGGAGTTCCCGCACCCTGTCGAGGTCGTGTGGCGCAGCTTCGAGCTCGATCCCGGAGCGCGCGAGATTCGCGGAGCCGACTACGCCCACCTGCTCGCGCGCAAGTACGGCACGAACGACGCGGGTGGCCAGGCGATGATCGACCGGATGGTCGCGACGGGACGCGAGGCCGGAGTCGCGCTGGACTTCACGCGCATCCAGCCAGGCAACACCTTCGACGCCCACCGGGTGGTTCACCTCGGTGCCGCCCGCGGGATCCAGGGAGCCGTGAAGGAGCGGTTCCTGCGCGGCTACCTCGCCGAGGGCGCGGCCATCGGTGAGCACGAGGTCATCACCCGGCTCGCCGTCGAGGCCGGGCTCGACGAGCCCGAGGTCCGTGAGGTCCTCGCTTCTGGCGCCTACGCCGAGGACGTGCGGGCCGACGAGCAGCAGGCCATGGACCTGGGTTGCAGCGGCGTGCCGTTCTTCGTCATGGGCGGGCGGGTGGCGGTGCCGGGGGCCCAGCCGCCCGCAACGCTGCTGCGGGCGCTGGAGAAGGCGTGGGAGCTGTCGGCTCCGGTGCTCCTCGACGGCCTCGATGACGACGCGGCCTGCGGGGCGGACGGTTGCGCCGTGCCCGTGGACGTGCAGACCGGCTGAGTCAGCTCGCCTCGACGTACGTTCGCGCCTCGGCGCAAAGGCTCGCCCAGTTGGAGCTGTCGTCGAGCTCGGCCCACTCCTTCATGACGCGCCGCCCGTCCGGCACGTACTCGCGCCCCTGCCCGGAGACGGTGAGCTCCTCGATCCGCTCCTCGGGGAGCTTCACGATGAGCCGATCGCCCCACCACACCGCGTAAAAGCGCTTGCCGGTGCGCAGACCGCGCCCGCCGAACATCACCCCGGCCGTCACCGGACCCCCGACGCTCGCGGCGATCAGTTCCTCGAACCGGGGATGCGTCATGGGTCCTCCGTCAGGTGAGGCAGGGACACGATCGCCGGGTCGTGCAGTGAGGTGGCGTCAACGACGACATCGGCGCGGCGGACAGGGTCGCAGGTCGCCCGGTAGAGCGCGTGCGCTTCGGCGTACTTCTGCGCAGCCGGCGATCCGTCCCGGTTGGCAGCGCGGCGCTGGCTCACCTCGAGCGGTGCATCGAGCAGGATCAGGACGTCCCATTGCCCAGCGAGCTCGGGCCGGGCGAGGAAGACCCCGTCGACCAGCAGCACCCCGGCGGCTGGGACAGGTCGGGCCGGCAGGTGCAGGGGGGCATCGGTCCGCACGTCGTGGATCGCTGTGCGCCACTGTCCGGCACCCGAGCGCCAGGGATCGAGCAGCTCTCGGCGGATGGCGTCGACGTCAAAGGCGTGGCGCCAGTAGCCCTTCCCGGAGTCGGCTCCGAGCTGGTAGCGATGGACGCGCAGGTGGTGGAAGCCGTCGAGCGAGGCGCGCCACACCTGTTCGCCGCGAGCCTGCAGCGGCACGACCAGTTCGTCCGCCAGGCAGGTCTTGCCCACGCCGTCGCGTCCGTCGATCCCGACGACCAGCCGTCGCGCGCGTGCCCTGGGCATGGCCCGAACCAACTCGTCCAGCAGATCGATGCGGGGCACAGTCGCACGCTACGTCGACGCAGGGCCGATGAGGTCGGCGACGATGCGGGCCGAGAGCGTCACCAGTGGCAGGCCACCGCCCGGGTGGGACGACCCGCCGACGAGGTACAGGCCCTTGACGGGGGAGTGGTTGGCCGGCCGCAGGAAGGCGGCGGTCGCGCCGTTGCTGGACGTTCCGTAGATCGCGCCGCCGACCGCTCCCGTCCGCTCCTCGAGGTCAGCCGGGGAGATGACCTCCGACCAGAGCACCCGGTCGCGCACCGGCAGCCCTCGCGCGCCGAGCAGGTCGATGAGCCGGTCGGCGTACGACGCCGCGAGCCCGGGGGCGCGCCAGTCAATCGCCCCAGCCCCCGTCCCGTGCCGAGGCGCGTTGACCAGGACGAACCACGCCTCGTGCCCGTCCGGTCGCACCGCCGGGTCGTCTGGTGCGCTGACGTAGAGCGTCGGGTCCTCGACAGGTCGGGCCGGGTCACCGAAGACAGCATTGAACTCGGCGTCGTAGTCGGCCGGGAAGAGCACGTTGTGGTGGGCCAGGCCGGGCGTGTGACCACGGACGGCGAGCAGCAGCACGAAACCGCTCAGCGACGGCGTCGCCCTGGCCAGCGAACGGGCGGCCCTGGGGGAGCGGACGAGGGAGCCGTAGACCGTGGACGCATCGACGTTGGCGACCACGACGTCAGCGGGCAGCCGCTCGCCGTCGGCGAGCACGACACCCTCGGCCCGGCCGCCGGTCGTTGAGATGCTGACCACGCGAGCGCCGAGGCGGACCGTTGCGCCGCGGTCCACCGCGCGCAGGTGCAGTGCGTCGCCCAGGGCCCGCAGCCCGCCGGCGACGTACCAACCGCCAAAGGCCTGCTCGACGTAGGGGACAACGGCCAGTGCGGCCGGGGCGCGGCGCGGGTCGGAGCCGGTGTAGGTGGCGTAGCGGTCCAGGAACATCCGCAGGCGCGGATCACGCAGGTAGCGCCGCGCGAGGTCGCGCAGCGAACGCCCGGGTGCGATCGCGGCGATATCGCGGGGCTGGCGGAGCGCGAGGCCGGCGATGGTGCGCGCCCCGTGCAGCGGTGACTGCAAGAACGGGCCCTCGGTGGCCCGCCAGATGCGCGCCGCCCGCTCCATGAAGCGGCGCCAGTCATCGCCGCTGCCGGCTCCGAACGCCCCGTCCAACCGTCGGCACATCTGGGTCAGGTCGCTCGTGGCGTCGACCCCGCTGCCGTCGGCGAAGCGGTAGCGCGCGATGGGGTCGAGCGGCGAAAGAACCAAGCTGTCCGGCCAGCCACCGGTCGCCTCGAAGAGGTCGCGAAAGACCTCTGGCATCGTCAGCAGGGACGGGCCGGTGTCGAAGCGAAAGCCGTCCCGCTCGTAGAGCCCGAGCTTGCCGCCGATCTGGTCTGCCGCCTCGCAGACGGTCACGCGGTGGCCCAGGGCGGCCAGTCGGGCGGCAGCCGCCAGGCCGCCGACACCCGCCCCGATGACGACGACCCGGCTCACGAGGACGTCACGTCCACCGAGCGGCCCTTCCAGGTCAGCGCGCCCCGCCGCCGGGCCAGGTGCGAGCGGGCCGACAACCAGCAGAGCGCGCCCACCGAGACCGGGTGCGCGACCGCGTCGAGAGACCGCCCGCCCGTACGCCGAGCACTGACCACCCGGCCGAGAACGCCTGCGGCGTAGGCGATTCGGCCCCAGCGCGAGCCGCGCACCGCCGCGACGGCCGGCAGCACGTAGAGCGCCCCGAGCAGCGCCGACGCGGGCAGTGGGACGGTCCAGGCCGACTTGCTGTAGCCGGCCACTAGCTCAGCCCAGCTGTCGTACATCCGACAGGTCGCGAGCTCGGTGCCGTCGGCGACGCCGCCGGTGCCGCCGACTGCCTTGACCGCGCGCAGCAGCGCGACGTCCTCGACCACCTCGGTCCGCACAGCGGCGTGACCGCCGGCCCGGTCGTAGGTCGCGCGGCGGACCGCGAGCAGCTGCCCGTTCGCGGCCGACAGGGAAGGCCGAGGCGAGCGCTCGGCCCGGCCCAGCGGCAAGAAGGTGAGCCAGGACCACTGCAGCAGCGGCTGCACCAGGCGGGTCGCTCCGGGGCAGTCCTGTCGCGGGTAAGGACTGACCAGATCTAGCTCGCCGAGCATCCCGACGGTCGCGGTCACGGCATGCGGCGCGAGGACGACGTCGGCATCGACGAAGACCAGCGCGGTCGACGCCGGATCGGCGGCGTCCGCCAGCTGCTGGCACGCGTGCGGCTTGCCGAGCCAGCCTGGGGGGAGCGCAGCCCCCACGATCAGCCGGACCCGCGGGTCAGCACCCGCGACCCGTCGTACGACATCAGCGGTGCCGTCGGTGGAGCCGTCGTCGAGCACCACCAGCTCGGCAAAGTCGTTGCGCAGCAGGGCCTGCAGGCACGGCTCCACCCGGTGGGCCTCGTCGCGCAGCGGGAGCAACACACTCGCGTGGTCGGTGGCGCCCGCCGGACCGGGTCGACGGAGCAGGCGCGCGTTGGCCACGGAGTGCGCGGTGAGCGCGAGCACCGCTAGGGCGATCGCCTTCATCGCCGCAG
>JANPHZ010000185.1:0-5114 GCA_031424715.1 Frankiaceae bacterium | reverse complement strand
GGCCAGCCCGGCCCGGCGGCCAAGGTGCTGACGAGGTCCACGGATGCAGGTTGCCACAGGCTCGCGGCTCGCCTGTGGGGCATGCGAAGCCAGTAGCCGCCGCGGACATGGAGCGTGCGCTACGCGCCGGGCATGTGGCCGGCGGCGAGCGGAGTGGAGTGTCGTCGCCATACCTTCCAGCCGCCCGGCCCGCGTCTCCAGACGTCGGAGATCACGAAGCTGCCACTGCGATCTTCGCCGAACACCGTCGCCGACATCTGCACTCGTTGGAGGACCACTGCAACGTCCCCGTCCACGTCGATGACGGATTCATCGAGCGTGTAGCTATGGACGCAATAGTCCGCCAGCACGTCGAGCCACCGGGCGCGAGGCATCGTCGCCCTTGTGGGGTGAACGAGGACGAGTGCGTAGTCCTCGTCGAGCACCGATTCCGCCGCCGAACGATCCCTTCGCTCGATGCACTCCTGGAAGCGAGACATGGCTAGGCGCAGCTCGTCGGTCATGTCCGCATGGTGCCGCATCATCTGTCCAGGCGGGCATCGCGCGGGAGCGGCTCTCCCCGGCAGCGACGGCAAGGCCGGTCATGAATCGGCTCCCCTTCACGGGTGCCACGGGCAAAAAACGTCGCATAGCCCTAGTAGATCAGGGTGGGCCGGACAGAACTCTCGACGGGCGCGGTGCGACTCGCGCCGCTTGCAATGAGGAACCCGAACCGGCCACTGCCTGTGAAGCGGCGGTCAAAGCGGTAGGTGCCGTCAGCCCGGACGCTTGCGCGAGCCGTCAGCATCCGTCGTCCGTCCGTCTCAACGCGATACAGCGCCACGGGCTGGCCCTTTGCGGGGAGAACCCTTCCGGCGAAGGTGTAGTCCCGTGTTGCGTTTCGCTTCGCGGCGATGGACACGTACGGGGAGACAGAGACCACGCCGAGGTCGTCCTCCGCGCACGCCTGACCGTGGCTGACAAATAACCGGGTGTTCTCGGTCGGGCCCAGCGTCCAAGTGAGGGTCTGGTCTTCGCCAGTATTGCCAGACCGTCCGCCCAGGAACCGCTGACGGTCTGGGCTGACAGCGTTAAGCATGAAGACAGTGGACGTGGCTGAACTCGTTAGCGTGACGGTCACCTTCTCCCCGAACCTGATGGCGGCGCGGTCCTTGGTGACGGTATGGGGGCGACATCCCTCGTCAGGGGACGCAGACGGAGCCGGCTCAGCCGCCACCGCAGCCGGGCCCAATCCGCCTACCGGGAGCAGGACCAGCAGCGCGAGCACGACGTGGCGAACCGGACGAGTCATGTTCATGCAAATACGGACGATGAGCCGCTCTCGCGGTTGTGCATCCCATCCTGATCCTGGCGTCAGGCGCAGCCACCCCCGCCGCGAACCCAGCGCTCCACGTCTGAGCGCTTGTCAGCGTGCACCAGGTAGCCGAAGTCAGCCGCGTCGCTGGGCGCCGTCCACACCTCGACGGCGCCTTGCCGGAAGCCGGTGGGGCTGGCGTCTGCTGGAAGCGTCGTCCTCGCTCGAAAACCCAGCCGAGCTTGGGGAAAGTGCGTCAGCACGCCTTTCGGATCGCGGGTCCACAGGCCGCCACGCATGTCGCGGGGCGCCGGGAGCCCGTCGCCGCCGAGGAAGAGCGCTCCCTGCCAGTTGCAGTGCTCTGGCCCCTGGGCGAGTGACAGGACCGGACTGGGCACCTCCCGTCCGTCCCGGTACCAAGGGCGTCCCGGATACCCGCCGACGTCGGCGAAGATGGCGGATAGCGAGCGCCTCTCGGCCGCGCTGCTCGAGGCCCGGTCGCCCGCATAGCCGGGGTCTCGCTCCGAGCAGCCGGCCAGGACAGCGAGAACGACCCATCCCCCGATCAGCGTCTTCACCTCCTTGGGACGCGACATGCGCTCGTCTGGTTGCGTCCGCGGCTGCGCCAGCGGCTCGTCGCCGTACTCGACCGCTCCCGCGCCTCGCCGCCACGCCGGGAGGCAGCTGCCGGAGCCTCACCTACTCGATGGGCCGGAACTGCACCAGAAGGGGGTCCTGCGCTGTCACCCGTGGACCAGAGCGCGCGTAACGGCTCATCTGGGCGACGGCCTCCGGCTCCCAACGGTGGATCTTCGTCGTCGCGTCTACCCAGCGCAGCAGGTGCCGATAACGAACGCGCTCCGCCGCCTCTGCGTTGAGCACCCAGCCGGAGCGCCGCCCATGCACGGCGATAACCCACATGCCGTGCTCGTCCTTGCGGCCCACGGCCAACGGCGTACGCCGCGTCTTGCCGCTCTTCCTCCCGACGGTCTCCACGAGCACCCACCACGGAGCCAGCCCCGCCAGGGGCGCCATGAGAGGATTCAGCACACGCCAGAAGGTGAGAACCGCAGTCGTTCGCCGCATGGCGCACCTTCTCGTGGCATCAGGCCCGCGGCAACTGGGACGTCCAGCAGTCCAGCCCGGTCAGGCGTCGGGGGCGCGGTCGCGGCCTTCCCAGGGGGTGCTGAGCACGACCGTCGTACGGGTGCGGACGTTGGCCGCTGCGCGGATCTCCTGCAGCAGCGTCTCGAGTTCCCCCGGGTCGCTGACCCGCACCTTGAGGATGTAACTCTCCTCGCCGGCGACACTGTGACAGGCCTCGATCGCGGGCAGGTGCCGCAGCCGTTCCGGTGGCTCGTCGACAGCCGCGGGATCGATCGGCGTGATGGAGACGAACGCCGTCAGCGGCAGGCCGAGCAGCTGCGGGTCGATGCGTGCGGCGTAGCCGGTGATGGCGCCGCGCTGCTCGAGTCGTCGTACGCGCTGGTGGACGGCGCTCGTCGACAGGCCGGTCTGGCGGGCGAGGTCGGTGAAGCTGCTTCGACCGTCCTCGGCGAGCAGCCGCAGGACGTGGTGGTCGACAGCGTCGAGGTCGCTCATGCTGGCCCCATCATGAGGTGAGGGAGCGCCCAATGACGATGCGCTGCACCTGGTTGGTGCCCTCGAAGATCTGCATGATCTTGGCCTCGCGGAAGTAGCGCTCGGCCGCGAAGTCCTCGACGTAGCCCGCCCCGCCGAGCACCTGGATCGCGTCGGTCGTGACCTTCATCGCCGTGTCGGTGGCGAACAGCTTGGCCATCGAGGCCTGCGGACCGTAGGGCTTGCCGGCGTCGCGGAGCCGAGCCGCGTGCAGGTAGAGCGCCCGCGCGGCCTCGACCTGGGTCGCCATGTCGGCCAGCAGGAAGCTCAGGCCCTGGAACCCCGCGATCGCCTTGCCGAACTGCTTGCGACCGCTCGCATAGGACACCGCCAGGTCGAGGGCGGCCTGCGCCAGGCCGGTCGCGCAGGCAGCGATCCCGAGCCGGCCACCGTCGAGCGCACTCATGGCGATGCGGAAGCCCTCGCCCTCTCCGGCGATCAGCCGGTCGGCCGGGATCCGGGCCCCGTCCAGCTGGACCGTCGCGGTGGGTGAGGAGCGCATGCCCATCTTCCGCTCGGGCTTCTGCGGGACCAGACCCTCGGTCCCCTTGTCGGCAAGGAGGCAGGAGATGCCGCCGGGGCCGTCGCCGCCGGTGCGGACCATGAGGTTGTAGAAGTCGGCCTGTCCCCCGTGGGTCACCCACGCCTTGGCCCCGTCGACGACGTAGGCATCGCCGTCGAGTCGGGCCCGGGTCGAGAGCGCCGCCGCGTCGGATCCGCTGTGCGCCTCGCTCAAGCAGTAGGCACCGAGCAGCTCACCGCTCAGCATGTCGGGCAGGAACCGCTCGCGCTGGGCCTCACTCCCCCACTGCGCGACCGGGAAGCAGGCGAGGGTGTGCACGCTCACCCCGACGGCGACAGCCGACCAGGTGGTCGCGATCTCCTCGAGCACCTGCAGGTAGACCTCGTAGGGCTGCCCACCGCCGCCGTACTGCTCCGGGTAAGCCAGGCCGAGCAGGCCGGTCTTGCCCAAGGTGCGGTAGATCTCCCGCGACGTCGTGCCGCTCGCCTCGTGCTCCGCGACCAGCGGCGCGAGCTCGCCGGCGACGACCTCGCGGGTCATCGCGATCAGCTGCTCGGCCTCGTTGGTGGGGAGGGAGCGTACGACGGGGGGCACAGCACTCCTCAGGCACAGTCGGGTGAGCCGAGGCTATCGCTGCGGGGGTTGGCCTGCCGCTCGTGCGAGGGTGTGGCCCGTGCCCGGACAGTTGACCGTCGTCGATGCCCCATCCCTGTGGTACCGCGCCTTCCACGGCGTTCCCGAGTCAGTTACCGCTCCGGACGGCTCGCCGGTCAACGCGGTGCGCGGCTTCATCGACCTGCTGGCGCGCATCGTCAAGGAGACCCAGCCGTCGCGCCTGGTGTGCTGCCTCGACCTCGACTGGCGTCCCGCGTTCCGGGTGGCCGCCGTGCCGTCGTACAAGTCCCATCGGCTCACCGAGAATGGCGCGGAGGCCGAGCCGGAGACGCTGGCCGCGCAGGTCGGTGTGCTGCTGGAGGTGCTGCCCGCGCTGGGCGTGTGCGTCGCGGGGGTCGACGGCTACGAGGCTGATGACGTGCTCGGCACCCTCGCGACCCGCGAGCCCCGGGCGGTCGACGTCGTCACCGGCGACCGGGACCTGTTCCAGCTGGTCGACGACAGCAAGCCGGTGCGGGTCATCTACACCGTCGAGAAGATGCGGCCGTACGACGAGGGCGCGGTGGCGGCGCGCTTCGGCATCCCCGGGAGGGGTTATGCGGAGTTCGCGGTGCTGCGCGGTGACCCCAGCGACGGGCTGCCGGGCGTCAAGGGGGTCGGGGACAAGACGGCAGCGGCGCTGATCAGCCGCTTCGGCACCGTCGAGGGCGTCGTGGCCGCGCTGGACAGCGGCTCCGACGACGGGTTCCCGGCGGGTTGCCGGGCCAAGCTCGAGGCGGCGCGGGACTACCTGGCGGTCGCTCCGGCCGTGACCCGGGTGGTGCGCGACCTGCCGGTGCCGCCGCTAGACGACGCCCTGCCGCGGGCCCCCCGTCATGCGGCGGCGCTGCTGGAGCTGTCGGACCGCTGGGGGCTCGAGTCGCCGCTCAACCGCTTCCTCGCCGCCTGTGAGGTCGCCCACTCAGCCTGACCCGCACGCCCCTCCGTCGTACGGACCCTTCCTCGCGCCGATCATGGAGCGGAGACAGCGGCGGTACGGCG